>CAYNEH010000081.1:0-8031 GCA_964396195.1 uncultured Oscillospiraceae bacterium | reverse complement strand
CAGGGCGGCGGCAGCATATTCGGGCAGACTCGCCAGTGCGGCGCCGCTGGTCACCGCCGTCATGCCCGCAAGCCAAAGCATCCGCCGGGGGTGGCCCTTGTCAAAGGCAAGGCCCGCGCAGTCCAGATAGAACAGCAGCCCCAGCGCCGCTGCCAGCAGCAGCGGCACATAGCTCCACCGCTCGGGGTGGGAAGCGTTGGCCCGGTAGCTCTCCAGCATCCACAGGCAGCACATCAGCACCGGCAGCAGCAGCGCCGCATTTTCCCGACCCCGGCCCTTCATGCGGTAACCGCTCTGGGCGGCGTACAGAAGACCGATGCAGGCCGGAACGGCACACACTGCCAGAATTATCTGCAAAAGCCCGTTGTCTCCCTCACCGGTGTACTTGTAGGCGGCCATGAGCTGTGCCGCCTCCCGGAACAGGAGCGGGGCCGCAGCCAGCGCCAGCAGAGCAGCGGCAGCCATCAGCGTCAGATACACGCTGTCATTTTCCGCGGCAAAGGCCGTGTCCCACGCCGTCAGCCGATTCTCCGGCTTTTTTGCCGCCGGTGTGCACCGGGCAAGACACAACAGCACCGCGCCTGCCAGGATATAAAGGGCGAGCATCGCCCAGCTCGCGGGCGCACCCGGCTGAGCCAGTCCGTCGCTGTCAAAGGCGGAGCCCACCTGCCAGCGTCGGACTGCTGCCCCCAGTACGGCCAGCGCCGCAGCAGCCCCCGGCCATTTCAATCGTTCCAACATACCGTTTTCGTTCCCCTCGATGTTAAAAATCTGCTTGGAAAATATTCTATCGTATTTCCGGGAAAAAATCAATCGGCGGGGAAAGCCCTTACTTCCCCTTGAATTCCGGCGGCCTTTTCTCCCCACGGGATCTCCGATCCCGCGGGGGCCCCGGATCTTATTTGCTGCGGGCGGAATGAATCCGCCCGGCAAAAATTCTCCGCTTCGCTCCGAATTCCACGCCGACAACCGTCGGCGGGCGGCCCGCCGGGCCACCGGAAAAGCGCTTGAAGCCCTTACTTCCCCTTGAATTCCGGCGGCCTTTTCTCTTCAAACGCCTTGACGGCCTCCCGGAAGTCCTCCGTCTCCATAAGGTAGATGGACAGCTTCTTCTCCACCTCGTGAGCCACCTGCACGTTGCCGTCCACGATGGCGTGGGACACGATGGCCTTCACGCCCCGGACGGCCAGGGGAGCCACCTGCATCAGCCGGTCCACGATGGCGTCCACGTCCTCAAAAATGTGCGCCTTGGGGAACACCTTGTTGACGATGCCGAAGAGGTATGCCTCGTGGGCATCCATCTGCTCGCCCAGCAGGATCATCTCCTTGGCCCGGTTGACGGTAATCTTCCGGGGCAGACGGATGGCGCCGCCCCAGCCGGGGACAAGACCCAGCTTGCTCTCCGGCAGGGAGAACCGCGCATCGTCCGAGGCGTAGAGCATGTCGCAGCACATGGCGATCTCGAAGCCGCCGCCCACGCAGTAGCCGGACACCGCCGCGATGATGGGCTTGTCGTACCCCTCGATGACCTCTCGGATTTCGCAGCCCCGCTGGTACATGGCGGCGCAGTTTTTCTCGTCGGTGAGCTTTTCAAGACTCTGTACCGCGCCGCCGGAGGAAAAGGCCCGGTCGCCCTCGCCCCGGATCACCACGCACCGGACGCTTTTGTCGTCCCGGGCCTCCCGGAGCTTTTCGATGAGGTCGATCTGCATCTCCTCCGTCAGGGCGTTGAGGGCCTTGGGGTTATCAATCACGATATACAGCACCTCCGGCCGGTCCTCCCGGCGGCGGGTGACGATCCTTCCTTCAGGCATAATACGCGCTTCCTTTCGTGGAATTTTGCAAAAGAACGCTTCTTACAGCAGCTTTAACGCCGAGAACGGGAACACCACTGCCACGGCCTGCCCGATGACGCACCGGGTGTCCACCACGCCGATGTCGGGGTCCCGGCTGTCAGAGGAATTGTTCCGGTTGTCGCCCATGACGAAGATGCATCCCTCCGGCACGGTGAGGTGGTTGACCACATCGCCGAACACCGGTATGCGCATGTACTCCTTGATATACGGCTCGCTGAGGGCCTCACCGTCCACGTAAACGGTGCTGGTGTTATAGTCGATGTCCACCGTCTGACCCTCGGTAGCGATGACCCGCTTGATGATGGACTGCCCTTCCCGGAAGGACTCCTTCGTGAGCACAACGATGTCCCCCTGCTTCGGGGTGTAGGCGATGGACCGCACCGCCACGATGTTGCGGTCATGGAGGGTGTTCTCCATGGACGCACCGTCCACCATGGTGATGCGAATGACGAAGGTAAACAGGAAGATCACCGCCAGCACGATCCACACCAGCGATTGAAGAGTCTGGTACAGCTCCTGCGCCATGGTGAGGTTCTCCTCCGGCTTTTTCTTTCCGCTTTTCGCCGCCTTGGCGGCGTCCTGCTCCGTCCGGATGTTGTCAGGCTGTTGGGACATAGGTGGTTCTCCCTTCGTCATAGCTGAGCGGTCAGCCGGTCCGGATCATCGTACACCAGCTGGAACTGCTCGGCGGTCATAGTTTCGTTTTTCAGCAGGAACCGGGCCACCAGCTCAAGCTTGTCCCGGTCCCGGGCGAGAATCTCACGGCTCCGGTCGAAGGCGGCGTCAATGAGGGCCTTGACCTCGCTGTCGATGAGGGCGGCGGTGGCCTCGGAATAGGGCTTGGCCTGCGCCATAGAGCGGCCGATGAACACCTCGTCGTGGCCGGTGCTGAAGGTGACGTTGCCCAGCTTCTCGCTCATGCCGTACTTGGTCACCATATCCCGGGCAACCTCGGTGCAGCGCTGGAGGTCGCTGACTGCGCCGGTACACACAAAACCAAGTGCCGTCTCCTCGGCGGCCCGCCCCCCCAGCAGGGTGGACAGCGTCTCTACCAGCCGCTGCCGGGTGACGTGGCTCCGATCCTCCTGAGGCCGGTTGATGGTCATGCCCGCCGCCTGCCCCCGGGGGACGATGGTAATCTGGTGGACGGGGTCCTGCGTGGGCAGCGCGTGGCTCACCACGGCGTGACCCGCCTCGTGATAGGCAGTAATCCGCCGGTCCTCCTCGATCTGAGCCCGGCTCTTCTTCTCCGGCCCGGCGATGACCTTTATGACCGACTCCTGAATGTCTGCCAGTGTGATGAAGGGCTGATCCCGGCGGGCGGCCCGCAGCGCCGCCTCGTTCATGAGGTTTTCCAGATCTGCGCCGGTAAAGCCGGTGGTCTCCCGGGCGATTTCCTTAAGATCCACGTCCTCCGCCAGCGGCTTGTTCCGCGTGTGGACCCGCAAAATTTCTTCCCGGCCCTTCATATCCGGCCTGCCCACGTACACCTGCCGGTCGAACCGGCCGGGGCGGAGCAGGGCGGGGTCGAGGATGTCCTGCCGGTTGGTGGCGGCCAGCACAATGACCCCCTCGTTGGCGGCAAAGCCGTCCATTTCCACGAGCAGCTGGTTGAGGGTCTGCTCCCGCTCGTCGTGCCCTCCGCCGAGACCTGCGCCCCGCTGACGGCCCACGGCGTCAATCTCGTCGATAAAGACGATGGCGGGGCTCTCCTTCTTGGCCTGATCGAACAGATCCCGGACGCGGGACGCGCCCACGCCCACGTAAAGCTCCACAAAGTCGGAGCCGGAGATGGACAGGAACTTCACCCCGGCCTCACCGGCCACGGCCCGGGCCAGCAGGGTCTTGCCGGTGCCCGGAGGGCCAACCAGCAGTACGCCCTTGGGGATGCGGGCGCCCAGATCGATAAACTTCTGGGGCTCCCGGAGGAAGTCCACCAGCTCCTGCAGCTCGGCCTTCTCCTCGTCGGCCCCGGCCACATCGGCGAAGGTGACTTTCCTGTCCCCATCGCCGCCGGAGACGGTGCGAGCCTTGCTAAAGCGGCTCATGCCGCCCTGACCGCCGTTCTGTCCGCCCTGCTGCCGCATGGCCATCATCCACCACAGCAGGAACACCGCTGCCACGGACAGTACCACCGGCAGGGCAATCTGGAGCCACTGAGGCAGTTCATACTTCTGCTGATAGTCGAATTCCTTCAGGATGCCCGCTTCCTGCTGCTCCAGAATGAGCTGCCCAAGGTCACTGTGGAACACGGACAGATCGGCCAGCTCGTGACGGCGGACGCTGCCGTCCTGCAATTTGACGGTGAGCACGCCGCTGTCGCTGACGGAAAAGGCGGAGACCTCCTCGTTCCGGAAATAGGTGACAATCTGGGAGTACTCCACGTCGTCCTGCCCGCTCCGGCTGCTGAACGCCGCCACCATCCACAGCAGCAGCGCCGCAATGACCAGGTAAAAGGCCAGGTCTCTGATGTTAAGTTTGCGCTTCAAATGACCACAGCTCCTTCGTGGGAGAAATTTTGTCTGCTTTCGCCGCAGTTACAGCGGCTCAGCCGCCGTACACTTCCGGCTTCAGAATACCGATATAGGGCAGATTCCTATAGCACTCGTTATAGTCAAGCCCATAGCCCATTCCCATAGGATCAGCCGATCCTATGGGGCCCGTTGGGCGTGATTTCATGTATCGCCGGCCGGAAGTGAATCCCGTCCCGCTCCGCCGCACCCGCGGCGGTGTAGTGTGCTATGGCTTACCCGCCGTACACTTCCGGCTTCAAGATTCCAATATACGGAAGATTGCGGTATCTCTCATCGTAGTCTAAGCCATAGCCCACCACGAAGGCATCGGGAATGGTGAATCCCTTGTAGTCGGCCTCAATGGGCTTCGTCCGGCGCTCGGGCTTGTCCAGCAGGGTGCAGATCTTGATAGACGCGGGGTGCCGGGCGCTGAGAATGTCCCGCAGATAATAAAGGGTATTGCCGGAGTCCAGAATGTCCTCCACGATGATCAGATCCCGGCCTTCGATGGAGTCGGACAGGTCCTTCCGAATCTCCACCTGACCGGAGCTGGTGGTGCTGGAGCCGTAGGATGACACCGCCATGAAGTCCACTGTCAGCGGCAGTCTGATCTGTCGGGTCAGGTCGGCCATGAAAATATAGGAGCCCCGCAGCACCGACGCCAGCACAGGTTTCTTGCCCGCGTAGTCGGCGGTGATCTGTGCACCCAGCTCGGCCACCCGCTTCTGAAGCTCTTCCTCCGTAAACAGGATCTTCTCCACATCTTGGATCATAACTTTTTCTCCTCCGTCAAAATAATATGCAGCGCCGACTCTCCCGGCCGGGCCAGATATTCCGCGTCCGGGCCGAAGCCTCCCAGCGCCGCGGCGTTCCCGCCGCAGTCCAGCACCGGAAGCCGCTCTCGCGTATTCAGCGGTATTTTTGCGTCGATCAGCAGTTTTTTGACCGTTTTTTCCGGCCTTCGGCCCAGCCGCAGCCGGTCTCCCGTCCGCCGGGAACGAACCGTGTAGTTTTCCGGCCGCAGGTAAAATTCATTGGGGCCGACATACGCCTTGCCGGGGCACACCGCCGGAGCGCACTCCAGCGTCCAGTCTCCCCAGCGGGCAGCGCCCCCCGTCAGCGGGATCTCGGACAGTCCCTCCGCCGGTGCGCTCGGGGAGACGACCAGCCAGCCGTACTCCCGCCGGACCGTCCCGCCGGGCACATCCAACCGGGCCGACGGATTGACCGACTCCGCCAGCGCCAGCATCCCATCCAGATGGACGGCCAGCCCGGTCAGCCCCGCCCGCTCCAGCAGCCGCTCCGCCGCCCGCAGGGCGATGGGCCGGGGGTGTTCCGCCAGCGTCGACGTCGGGACGGCCCAGCCGTCCGGGCGGCGCTCCGCGCTCCGGAGCAGCAGCTCGCCCTGCCGGGAGAGCTCCTCCTCGTCCGCCCGGAACCGGAAGGCTGCGGCGGCAATGTGAGCCGTCGCCTGCGGGTTCAGCTCCTCCAGCAGGGGAATGAGCTGATGGCGTATTTTGTTTCTGGTATAGGCATCATCGCCGTTGGTCTCGTCATCTACGTAGGGGACGGCGTTTTCCGCAAGGTATGATTCGATCTCCCCCCGGCTCACTGCCAGCATGGGCCGGACGATCTTTCCCCGCCGCTCCGGGATGCCGGACAGCCCCCGCAGGCCGCTGCCCCGAACAAGGTTCATGAGCACCGTCTCCGCGTTGTCCCCGGCGTGGTGGCCGGTGGCGATGAGGGCGCAGCCCTCCCGAGCTGCCGTCTCCTCCAGAAAAAGGTAGCGCATCCGCCGGGCGCAGTCCTCCACCCCCAGCCCCAGCCGGGCGGCCTCCGCCGCCACGTCACCGGAGCCGACAGTCAGCGGCACTCCCCGCAGACGGCACTGCTCACGGACAAAGTCCGCATCCCGACCTGCCGTGGGCCGGAGCCGGTGGTCGTAGTGGGCGGCCCGCACGGTGTAGCCGCCCGATTCCGCCCCTTCCAGCAGGCGGCACAGCAGGTACATCGAGTCCCGCCCGCCGGACAGGGCGCACAGCACCGCCGTCCCTGCCGGAATCAGATCAAAGCGAAACTGCCCTGCCATTAATATTCCTCTTCGTTATAATTGTATGCCAGATTACGGAACGTTGTGAACTCGGGCCGCCATTCCAGCATAACCGTCCCTGTTTCGCCGTGGCGGTTCTTGGCCACAATGCACTCGGCGATGTTGGGGTTCTCTGTGTCATCCTCGTAATAGCTCTCCCGATAGATGAACATAACGATGTCGGCGTCCTGCTCGATGGCGCCGGATTCACGCAGGTCGCTGAGCATGGGCCGCCGCTGACCCGCCGACCGGCTCTCGTTGGCACGGGACAGCTGGGACAGGCAGATGACGGGCACATTCAGCTCCTTGGCCATGAGCTTGAGGGAGCGGGAGATGTCGGACACTACCTGCTGGCGGTTGTCGTTGTTCCGGGTTGGCCCTCCGGCGGACTGCATCAGCTGGAGATAGTCGATGATGACCAGCCCCAGGTCCTTGATCCGGCGGCACTTGGCGTTCATGTCCGCCACCGTCAGGGTGGAGTCGTCATCGATATATACCTTGGCCTGGCTGAGGGCGGCTACGCCCATGGCGGCCCGGGTCCATTCGTCATCGCTGCTGATGCGGCCGGTCATGAGCTTTTTGTTGTCGATGAGGCACTCGGTGGACAGCAGGCGCATACCCAGCTGTTCCCGACTCATTTCCAGCGAGAAAATGGCCACGTTCTTTCCCGAGTGCTTGCCTGCCTCAAGGCCGATGTTCAGCGCCAGCGAGGTCTTGCCCATGCCGGGTCGGGCGGCGAGGATGAGCAGGTCGGAATTATTCAGGCCGGAAATGCGCCGGTCGAGGTCGATCAGGCCGGTGGAGATGCCGGGGAACTCGTCCCCCTGTGCCTGCCGCTCCTTGATGGTCTCCCATACGGAGGCCATGACGCTGGAGATGTGCTCCATGCCGTTGGAGGAGCGTCCCTGCCGGATGGCGTAGATGCGCTGTTCCGCGGCCTCGAGAATCTGGCCTGCGGTGCCGGACTCACTGCGAACCATTTCCGTCAGCTCGCCCGCCGTCTCGCCCACCCGGCGCAGAAGCGCCTTGTCCCGGACAATGTCTGCGTATTCCAGCACGTTGGCGGCGGTGGGGGTGATTTCCATGAGCTGCCGCAGGTAGGCCACCGACGTGTTCTCGTCGTACACGCCCGCCTGCTTCATCCGGTCCAGCACCGTCACAGGGTCGATGGTCTCGAACCTGCTGAACATGGCGTACAGCACCTCGTAGATCTCCCGGTTCTGCCGCATGTAGAAGTCATCCGGCCGCAGCCGCTCCACCACGTCCGCCACGCAGCGGTCATCGATGAGCATGGAGCCCAGCACCGCCTGCTCCGCCTCCACGCTGTGGGGCAGCTGACGGCTTATCAATTCGTCCACAGAGATCCCTCCTTTGCGGGGCTGCGCCCCGGACCGGCTTTTTGTGTTCGCCGGAAGTCCGGCGATGAATTTGCGTCCTGCGGACGCGGAGCGGCAGGTTTCGCCTGCGGGCGAGTTCCTTTTCGCACGTGCGAAAAGGAACCAAAAGCACGCTTAGGGGGAAAACGCGGATTCGACTTCGAATGCAAAGGGCGCATTCTCGCTCATAGCGTTTT
>CAYNEH010000080.1:0-8037 GCA_964396195.1 uncultured Oscillospiraceae bacterium | reverse complement strand
GTTGCCGCGCCGTCAAGGTGCGCACGATGGGCTTCGAGGCGTTCGAGAGCGTGAACGCGGGCCTCCTCGGCGAGGTCTGCGGCGACGGGATGCACCGCTACTGTCCTGCCGCGCCGGACGGTCCGGACTTTGAGCTTGACGACCACCTCAGCACGGACGTCTTCCTGCTTAAGCTCATCCCGAGCACGAACCCGGCCGTGTTTGCCATGCTCGAGCAGCTCGGCTGCCGTGGGCTCGTCATTGAGGCGTTCGGCTCCGGTGGAATGCACTTCGTCCGCCGCAACCTGCTCGACGCGCTCACGCGCCTGACCGGGCGCGGCGTGTCCGTCGTCGTGTGCAGCCAGTGCCTGTACGAGAGCAGCGACTTCACCCTCTATCAGGCGGGGCAGAAGGCACTGGCTCAGGGGGTCATTCAGGGCTATGACATGACCACCGAGGGCGCAGTGACCAAGCTCATGTGGGCGCTGGGCCAGACGGATGATCCGGCGGAGGTCCGGGCGCTGTTCTCCCGGAGCCTTGCCGGGGAACGGACGGAGCGGTGAGCGCCGCGAACGAGGGCAAATAAGCATGAAAAGCCGCCGGACTCACGTCCGGCGGCTTTTTTTCGATAACGTCTTATTCTCAGCTGTGCTCCAGAATGAACTTCTTGATGGCATCAAAGCTCTCCACGCTCAGATCATGCTCAATCCGACAGGCATCCTCGGCGGCCACATCGGGATCTACCCCCAGATGAATCAGCCACTTTGTCAGCAGGCGGTGCCGCTCATAGATGCGCTCGGCAATCTCCATGCCGGTTTCGGTAAGGGTGAGGAAGCCGTCCTCGTCCATGATGACATAGCCGTTTTCCCGCAGCAGGCTCATGGCCCGGCTGACGCTGGGCTTGGAGAAGGAGAGGTATTGGGCCACGTCGATGGAGCGGACGGCGCCCTTTTCACTGAGGGCCAGAATGGCCTCCAGATAGTTTTCCGCAGATTCATGGATATGCATAAAATCACCTGACTAAATTATAGCACGGATTCGCTATTCTGACAATCCTCAAAATTTCGCCCGGAAACCTTGACAAGACTGCGTTAGCGGTGGTAAACTACATTAGAGTTAGAAAAGACTAACTGATTTACGAACGGAGGGGTTACCATTATGCCGCTTACTATGCTGACCAACGGTCAGGAGAGCACCATCAAGCGCATTACCGGAAAGGACGAGGTCCGGGCCTTCCTCAGCAGCCTTGGCTTCGTGGAGGGCGGAAAGGTGTCCGTCATCAGCGAGATCGGCGGAAACCTGATCGTCAGCGTGAAGGATACCCGTGTGGCGCTGAGCAAGAATATGGCCTGCCGGATCATGGTGTGATCCCACGTTTTTGCAAGTCCAATTGAATTTGAGGATAGAGGAGGCCGATCTTTCATGAAAACTCTGCACGACGTAAAGGTGGGGCAGACTGCCACCGTGGTGAAGCTTGAGGGCGAGGGTGCACTGCGCCGCCGTATCATGGACATGGGCATCACCAAGGGTACCAGCATCTATGTCCGCAAAGTCGCACCGCTGGGTGACCCCATCGAGGTTAACGTCCGCGGTTATGAGCTGTCCCTGCGTAAAGACGACGCCAAGATGATTATGGTGGAGTAACCCGGGGCTGCTTTTTCTTTGCCAAAAGGTTAGCATTTGCTAATTGCAAAATTTGAGGAGGTAAAGCGCAGCAATGTCGATTAAGATAGCGCTGGTGGGCAACCCGAACTGCGGCAAGACCACCATGTTTAACGCCATGACCGGCGCCAACCAGTACGTTGGCAACTGGCCCGGCGTCACCGTAGAAAAGAAAGAGGGTAAGCTGAAAGGCTACTCCGACGTGATCGTTACCGATCTGCCCGGCATCTACTCCCTGTCCCCCTATACGCTGGAGGAAGTGGTGAGCCGGAACTACATCATCAATGAGCATCCCGATGCCGTCATCAATCTGGTGGACGCCACCAACCTGGAGCGCAACCTGTACCTGACCACTCAGGTCATGGAAATGGGCATCCCCGTTGTGATTGCCCTGAACATGATGGACATCGTCAAGAAAAACGGCGACAAGATTGATGTCAGCAAACTGTCCAAGGAGCTGGGCTGCCCGGTGGTGGAAGTCTCCGCCCTGAAGGGCGACGGCCTGAAGGATCTGTTCGCCAAGGCTGTGGACGTGGCAAAGGCCAAGAGCTACACCGGCTACAAGCATGCTTTTGCCGCCAACGTGGAGAGCGCCCTGAACAGCATTGAGGACATCATCCGCGGCAAGGTACCCGAGGAGCAGCTGCGCTGGTTCGCCGTCAAGCTGTTCGAGCAGGACGAGAAGGTGCTGGAGACCGCTCCCGCCCTCAAGCAGGTCAACGATCAGGTCAAGACCATCGTGAGCGCCTGCGAAACCGAGATGGACGACACATGCGAGTCCATTATCACCAATGAGCGTTACGAGTATATCTCTTCCATGATCGGTAAGGTGTATAAGAAGGCCAATAAGGGCCTGACCACCTCCGACAAGATCGACCGGATCGTCACCAACCGTATCCTGGCCCTGCCCATTTTCATCATCGTGATGACGCTGGTCTACTACATCGCCGTTTCCAGCCTGGGCACCATCGTCACCGACTGGACCAACGACACCCTGTTCGGCGCATGGATTCAGCCCGCCGTCCAGACCTTCCTTGAGAACATCGGCGCGGCCGAGTGGGTTGTCTCTCTGGTGGTCGACGGCATCATCGGCGGCATCGCGGCCCCCATCGGCTTCGCGCCCCAGATGGCCATCGTGTTCTTCTTCCTCTCCCTGCTTGAGGACTGCGGCTACATGGCCCGCGTTGCCTTCATCATGGACCGGATCTTCCGCCGCTTCGGCCTGTCCGGCAAGTCCTTCATTCCCTTCCTGATCTCCTCCGGCTGCGGCGTGCCCGCCATCATGGCCACCCGTACCATCGAGAACGAGAAGGACCGCCGCATGACCATGATGACCACTACCTCCATCCCCTGCGGCGCCAAGCTGCCGGTCATCGCCACCATCGCCGGCTTCCTGATGGGCGGCGCCTGGTGGGTCGCCCCCCTGATGTACTTTGCCGGCATCGTCGTGGTCATCTGCTCCTGCATCATCCTGAAGAAGACCAAGATGTTCTCCGGCGATCCCGCTCCCTTCGTCATGGAGCTGCCCCAGTACCACATCCCCTCCATCAAGGGCGTTCTGCTCCACGTGTGGGAGCGTGTCTGGGCCTTCCTGAAGAAGGCCGGTACCGTGCTGTTCGTCTGCTGCGCCGTCATGTGGTTCCTCGGCAGCTTCGGCATTCAGGACGGTCAGTTCGGCCTTGTTGACACCGACTACTGCTTCCTGGCCACCATCGGCGGCGTCATCGCCTGGATCTTCAAGCCCCTGGGCTTCGGTACCTGGCAGGCCGTCGCTTCCTCCCTCAGCGGCTTCGTCGCCAAGGAGGGCATCGTCTCCACCATGGGCGTCCTGAGCGGCCTGGGCGAGATTGAGGAGTACACCTCCGACATGCATGCGCAGTTCGCGGCGTTCTTCCCCACCAGCCTGTCCGCTATCTCCTTCCTGCTGTTCAATCTGTTTGACTCCCCCTGCCTGGCGGCTATTTCCACCACGGCCAAGGAGATCGGCAGCCGGAAGTTCTTCTGGTTCTCCATTCTGTTCCAGAACGTCATGGCCTACTGTGTGGCGCTGATGGTCTATCAGCTGGTGGGTCTCATCATCGGCGAGGTCGCCTTTGGCATCGGCACCATTGCCGCAGCCATCGTGCTCATCGTCGTGCTGTTCCTCCTGTTCCGTCCCGATCCCAGCAAGAAGCTGGCCCGTCAGGCCGCTGCCGCGACCCGCGCGTAAGGCGAGAACATGAGCACCAATCTTCAGCTGGGAGCAGTTGATGTAGTGATTCTGGTGATCCTGGTCATTCTGCTGGTACTGGCCTCCCGGATCATCGTAGGATTTTTCAAAGGCGGTAAGAAATCATGATCGCATGGATCCAGGCAAATATTGCTTCCATCGTCGTCGTGGCTGTTGTGATTGTCCTGCTGGCGCTGGCCATCCGGAAAATCGTGCTGGACAAGATCCACCACACCAACACCTGCGGCGGGAACTGCGGCGGATGCTCCGGCTGCAGCGGATGCGGCGGACATCAGCACTGAACCGCGGCACATATTAAGATTTGATAAAAAACGGGTCTGCCTGCTGGCGGACCCGTTTTTTATATGTTATGCTGTAAGAAAACGAAAGGGGGCGGGCGCATGAAAAAACGGCTGGCGGCGCTGACATTGGCATTGTTCACCCTGCTGTCCGCCTGCAGCGGCACGGGGTCAGCAGGGCGGCAGGAAAACCGCGACCCCGTCCCCGCCAACACCTACGCCGCCGAAGACTTCGCCGTCGTGGACGGCTTCCTCACCTACGACGGCGACGCGCCCAGCTATGTGGGCGTGGACGTGTCCTCCCATCAGGGGGACATCGACTGGACCCGGGTGGCCGCCGCCGGGGTGGAGTTTGTCATGATCCGGGTGGGCTACCGGGGCTATACCGAGGGCGGCATTTTTCAGGACAGGTGCTTCGTGCAGAATATCGAGGGCGCGCTGGCCGCCGGACTTGAGGTGGGTGTCTACTTCTTCTCACAGGCCGTCACCGAAGCGGAGGCGGAGGAAGAGGCCCGGCAGGTGCTGGAGTGGATTGAGCCCTACGACGTGACGTGGCCGGTGGTGTTCGACTGGGAGCGGCAGAGCGGCGAGACATCCCGCACCCGGGACACCGACGGGGACACCATGACCGCCTGCACTGCCGCCTTCTGCAAGGTCATCGAGGATGGGGGCTATCAGCCCATGGTGTATTTCAGCCCGTCCAAGGGCTATTCCGAGCTGAACCTGTCTGTTCTGCTGGACTGGCCCTTCTGGCTGGCCCACTACACGGAGGACTGGTCGGCCACAAGCTTCCGCTACCACTTCGCCATGTGGCAGTATACCAGCACCGGCACGGTGGACGGCATTGACGGCAATGTGGATCTGGATTTGTGCCTGACGGAGTTCGGCGCGCAGGCAGAGCAATAAGAACGGGCAGGCGCATTTTCGCGCCTGCCCGTTGTTTTTCCGGAAAATAAGCTGGTGATGCCGCGGCGCTGAACTCCGCGGCGGCAGGAGATATGCCCGGCGAGCTCGCAGGCCGGGGGATAGTCGAGAAGTCACATCTCCCGGCGGCCCTCCAGCGCCCGCATGAGGGTGGCGTCGTCGGTAAACTCCAGATGGCTGCCCACGGGGATGCCGTAGGCCAGACGGGTGATTTTCACTCCGAAGGGCCGCAGCAGCCGGGACAGGTACATGGCGGTGGCCTCACCTTCGGTGTCAGGGTTGGTGGCCATGATGACCTCGGCCACGCCGCCGCCCGCCACCCGCTCCACCAGCTGCTTGATGCGAAGGTCATCCGGTCCTACATGGTTCATGGGCGAGATGACGCCGTGGAGCACGTGGTACAGACCCTGATACTCCCGGGCCCGTTCCATGGCCATGACATCCTTGGGGTCGGCCACCACGCAGATGACCGAGTGATCCCGCCGGGAGCTGGTGCACAGGGGGCAGGGGCCGTCGCCCTCCGTCAGGTTCTGGCACACGGGACAGCAGGAGATGGAGGCCTTGGCGGCCACAATGGCGTCAGCAAAGGCCTTTGCGTCCTCGTCCGGCCGGTCAAGGATGAAGAAGGCCAGCCGCTGGGCGCTTTTCCGGCCGATGCCGGGCAGCCGCGCAAACTGCTCCACCAGCGTCTCCAGTGCGGGGGGAAAATAGTCCATGGGGAAAAGCCTCCGTAGATTCGTTGAAAATGGGGTAAAAATGCGGAAAAATCAGCCTCTCAGGGTAGAGATGGCAAGGTCGATGTCCGGCGCGCCGTACACGGCGGAGCCGGCTACCAGCACGTTGGCCCCGGCACTGATGACCTTTTTGGCGGTGACGGGGTTGATGCCGCCGTCCACCTCCAGATCGCAGCCGGGGTTATACTGGTTGATGATCTCCCGCACCCGGCGGATGACGGGCAGCTGGCTCTCCATAAAGGCCTGACCGCCGAAGCCGGGCTCCACCGTCATAACCAGCACCATGTCGAGGTTCTCAATATAGGGGAGAATGGCCTCCGGAGAGGTGATGGGCCGCAAGGCCACCGCCTTTTTCACGCCATTGTCCTCCATGGCCTTGAGGGCGTCGGCGATGCGGGTGGGATGGTCGGCCTCCAGATGGACACTGAGCAGGTCGGCCCCGGCCTTTGCAAAGGCGTCGATGTACCGGGCGGGCTTCTCAATCATGAGATGCACATCCAGAAACATATCGGTGTGCTTCCGGATGGACTTGACTACCGGCACACCGATGGAGATGTTGGGGACGAACATACCGTCCATTACGTCCACGTGAACCCAGTCGGCGGTGCGGATGCGGTGAATGTCGGTCTCCAGATTGCAGAAATCGGCGGAGAGGATAGAGGGGGCAATTTTAATCATAGTTTCATCAACCTTCTTTCAAGATATAAGAAAGGTATGGTATCCTTGTCTCACCTGATGAGGGCACGGAGAACGCGCCCACCACATAGGATACACCGGGCGGAAGAGCCTATCAGGCCGCCGGGCGGCACTGAGCACAGGGCACAGTTTGGGCGCAGAATCAGTTGTAAAGGCTGCTGGGCATGACCTCGTGTGCATCGTAGCCCGCGGCGATCAGTGCGTCCATGATCTCCTGCTTGTGGGCGTGGCCGAAAGCCTCCAGTGTGACCTTCAGCTCCACGCCGGACTGCCGGTTGAGGTTGACGAACTGGTTGTGATCCAGTCGGATGATGTTGCCGTTCTTACCGGCCACCAGCTGGGCGACGCGGACAAGCTCGCCGGGTCGGTCGGGCAGCTGGACGGAGAAGGTGAAGATGCGGCCCCGGTTGAGCAGCCCATGCTGCACCAGCGACGAGATGGTGATGACGTCCATGTTGCCGCCGGAGAGGACAGGCACTACGTTGGCGCCCTTTTCCGTCAGGTGCTTCAGGGCGGCAATGGTCAGCAGCCCCGCGTTCTCCACAACCATCTTGTGCTTTTCCATTACGTCAAGGAAGGCGTCTACCAGTTCATCGTCGTCGATGGTGATGATGCTGTCCACGTTCTGCTGAATGTAGGGGAACACCTTGTCACCGGGAGTCTTGACGGCAACGCCGTCGGCGATGGTGTCCACCCGGGGCAGGGTGGAGACGTGACCGGCCTCAAGGCTGGCCTTCATGGAGGCCGCGCCGGTGGGCTCCACGCCGTAGACCTTCACCGAGGGGTTGAGCAGCTTTGCCAGCGTGGACACGCCGGCCGCCAGCCCGCCGCCGCCGATGGGGACAAGAATCACATCCACGTCGGGCAGGTCCTTGAAGATTTCGTAGGCGATGGTGCCCTGGCCGGTGGACACCGTCAGGTCATTGAAGGGGTGGACATAGGTCAGCCCCTCCTTCTCGCTCAGCTCCGCGGCCAGCGCGGCGGCGTCGTCAAAAGTCTCCCCGTGGAGGATGACCTCGGCGCCGTAGTCCTTGGTATTGTTCACCTTCACCAGCGGTGTGGTGGTCGGCATGACGATGGTGGCCTTCACCCCCGCGGCCTGAGCCGCGTAAGCTACGCCCTGGGCGTGGTTTCCGGCAGAGGCGGTGACCAGCCCCCGGGCTTTTTCCTCGTCGGTGAGGGTGGAGCACTTGAAGTAAGCGCCCCGGATCTTGTATGCGCCGGTGACCTGCATGTTTTCAGGCTTGATGTAAACATTGTTTCCCGTGGTCTTGGAGAAGAAGGGACTGTACATCAGGTCGGTGCGGTGAAGCACGCCGTCCAGCACCTTTCGTGCCGCTTTGAAATCTTCTAATGTCATCATGATGGTAGGACTCCTTACGTTCTTCTTGGATAATCATTGAGTGTAAATGATAACATCATATTTTAGCGAAAAAAAGCGGAAAAGTCAATGGCAAGAGCCATCCCCTTTCCCTGCAAGTTGTAGGACTACAATACATATTGGACAGGCGAAAGAAAAAGATATGAGGAATAG
>CAYNEH010000079.1:0-8087 GCA_964396195.1 uncultured Oscillospiraceae bacterium | reverse complement strand
TCATGTCATAATACTCTGCATAATCCGGATTACGTTCCACACGGAACTGATAACTGTCCGTTCCGAATTGAGCCTGACGCAGTGCGCGATTCAGATTTTTCACCTGATCCTGCACCTGGTCGATACTGGACTTCAATTTGGCCAGAAAATCATTCTGGAACTGTTCCATCGCACTCTCTCGGGCGGCTTTGATCTTTTCCCGGTATTTGGGCAGTTCACTTTCCTCCAAAAGTCTCTGCTCCGCCTCAAACTCATCATTATCCATAACTTCCACACGGAAGGAACAGGGCTTAAACCGATCTGTGTACTCTCTGCGCGCAATGAAGAGTTTTCTCCGCGCAGTATCCTGTTCCTTTACGGTCTGTTCCAAACGGTTGCTGAAGTTCTTATTGACGATGTCCGCACGCTTCAGTCGGTCGAGCTCCTGCTGATATCTGGGAAGGCCGATGTTTTCCTGATATTCAGCAGGGAATTCATCCTGCAGGCGATCCTTAATATCAGACAGCTGCCGGTAATAATCCGGCAGTACCTCATAGCCGAGCTGGCGAATACGTTCCTTGTGCCGGCCGACCTGAATTCCCTTCTGCTCTTTTTCTTTATTCAGCGCTATGATTTCATCTCCGAGCGCAGCAATCGTACGGCGCTGTTCATCCAGCCACAAAAGATCCAGTTTTGAAAGCTGATCGTCAATATCGGTCACTTCATTGGTAATCTCCATGCCGCGCAGGTATGCTTTTTGCTTTTCTGCCACGGTGTTTTGGACAAAAAAGTGCGTAAACAGCGGTTCTTTTGCCTGCGACAAAAGCTGACAGATCGGATTCCAATAACGCAGCTGGTCTTCAATCTGCTTTAACTCTTCTTCCAACCGAGACACACGCAGACTTACCGCATGACGGCCAATAAATGCGTCATCCATCAGCTCACGACGAATCCAACGGACAACATACCCCTGGTAGAGCAGTCCGTCTGCCGTAATAGCGGTTTTGAAATTGCGCAGCTGTTCAGCGTTCTCGCAACATACAATGCGTCCCAACAGATAATCAATATAGCTGCGCGCCAGCTTGTTATCCGTATCAACCTTTCCGGCAAGGCTATTCTCGTGTGGGCGAATCGTTTCCCGTTCGCGGAGCTTGCCGACGTCCACCAGTCCAAACGATGCAAAGCCAAACTCTTTTTTGATCCTGTCAAAAATCAATAAGGCGTTTTTATAATACGCCGGATCAACCAGCAGATAAAACTTCTGCGCATTGAGATATCCCTCCACGGCTCCGCGCCAATGTTCATCCGCAAGCTCCAGGACATCCGCAAGGATCTCTATTTTCACAGGACTTTCAATCCGGCTGTTCAGTTCAGATTCCAGGCGGGCCTTCAATTGCAGCAGACCTCGCGGATAGTCTTTAATGTCCTTTCGGAGATTTGCGAGGACGGTGCGTTTTTGGTCCTGCGACTCCTTCAGCTCCGCCAGATGATCTTCTGCTTTGTGCAGCGCATCCCGGATGGCCTTGGTAAACTCAGCCGCCGCCTGCCGGGCGCTCTCAAAGGGTGCCGATGAATAGGAAAATATCTCATAGCTTCCGGACGCAAAAATCGAATATGCTTTCAGTACACTTTCGGCAGCCTCCTGCACAGGCAGAAGTACTTCCTCTGCATCCTGCTTCAATATCGAGTCACACAGTTCATTCAGCTGAAGGGATTCCCGTTTTATTTCCGATGCCAGGGATTGGAGATCCTGCATCAGCCCTTTTTGCTCATCCAGCAGCGCCTGCTTCCGATTGCGGAGTTTTTCTTCCTCCTGAAACACACTGCTCTGCGCGCAGGCCAAGTCAAGTTCACGCCTGCGGTTCTCCTTCTGCGCGATTTGATCAGAGATCGTCGTGATACTCTGTTCAACTGCAGCTAATTCTGTGGTGCTGTCTCTCTTTTCAAGCTCAAATCGGTCAATCTGGGCCTGTTCCATTTCTTTTTTGGACCAAAGCACCAAAAAAGACTGCACCCGCCAGCGGTCGATGGCCTGATTCATTTCACGATAGAGTTTGCCAATCTCCTGTAAAGCAGCCAGTTTCTTCTCCTGACGCTGTGCAAGCATTTCATGGCGTTTATAATCCCGGACATTCTGCTGCATGGCCTCGATATCAGGCTTCTCCGGTATGTCGCAGATGTTCTCGGTAATGAATTTCTGGATATCCACGATAGGGCGGAAGGATACCGCCTTTTTCATCATTCGGAGGACCTGCTCATTGTGCACATTCCATCTTGACAGCATATTCCTGCGATATTCCTTCTGCGTGTCATAGATCTCCGCCTTAGCGTAATTCTGCTTCAGAAAACGGCGCAGCGCAGAAATCTCCATAGCCTCTCCGTTTTCAACAAAGCTGTTCTCGGGCAGCGTTCCCACATAAATGAAAAAGCGTTCCTGCCTGCTTCCGTCACTGCGGCAATCAAAAACAACGCCCGTGACAAAACTGCTGCCCGCTACATCATCCCGGAATTCACAGGCAATGTAGCTGGAGAAATCTTTTCCCCGGCGGGAATACGGGTTATTTTCATCCATATCTGCCCGCAAATAACCGTCCAGCGTGCGCTGAGACTTTTCATTGGCAGCCTGATTAAAGTTGCGGGCATTCGTTTCTCCCAGCAGGACGATCTGAAGGGCATCAATTACTGTAGATTTTCCCGCTCCGTTTTTCCCGGTCAGGAAATTAACATCACCGACCTCGATGATCTCTTTGCTGAAATACAGCCAATTAATCAGCAGGATCTTCTTCAGTTTCTTCATCGGTATCGCCCTCCTTCCGCAGCACAGACACAACGTCGTTCAGCTTTTCACCGGAGACGGCAGCCAACACGGTCGGTAATATGGCAAATTTACAGCCGCTCTGATTGAACTTTCCCTCAATCCGCTGAATAATCGAGTGATTTTCCAGCAACGTCAGCGCACGCTTCACTTCATCCATATTGGGCTTTGCCGGAAGGATCGCATAATCCGTGACAACCTTTTCCAAAACATCACGCACCGTGCAAACAGCATCCTGCTCCAAACCAAGCCGTTCCTGATTTTCTTCATAAATCATGCGCAGGGCAAGGAGAATGGCCGTTTCTCTCTTGCTCAGGTTGCAGCGGTTCGCTTCGTCTGTATTGATCACATAGAAATAGCCGTTTAAATCATCTTTGCGCAGATCCCAATCCAGGAGGCTAAGATATTCCTGCACCGCTTCATAATGCAGAGATAAAAACGTATAATCCGGGTTATTCACCCTTCCTTTGCCCGGTCGATACAGTGTTCGCACAATATAAGTCCGGCTGAGAAGCTGATTGCAAACAGACTTAAACTGTTCTAATTCCTTGGAGGTCGCACTGCGAATGAAGTCAAAATCCATTTTTCTTCTCCTTCCGTCGGATCTGCATCTGGGGGATGGAATAGCCATTTTCACGGAACGTGCCGCCCAGTTCTTTAATCTGATGGCCTGCAGCAGGGTCTCCGCCGGTCAATACAGCCAGCAAACTCATGATGTAGGCTTTATCGTCCCTGATATTCAGATCTTTAGAATAGCGGACATCGGCATCCCCCAACCATCCCTGCACATAGGCGGCAATAGCCGCACGGCCATATTCTGAACGCAGCAGCTGTGCAGCCTGCGCGGCTGCATCTGCATCGGAAGCGGTTTCCTGAATAAGGACCGAGGAAGCTTTTGTCCGTTTTCCGGGGCGCCTCCGATACCACAAGCTTTTTTCAGAAAGGAATGACTGCTCATAAAGCTGAAATACCGGTTGTATCCGGTCTACCAAATCACCGGCGCGGCGATTGCGGGACAATGCCGTGAGCAGAACATTCAGGTTTCCCCGAACATTTTGATCGCGATTTGTCAGGTTTTCTACCTTTTGCGTTGCTGCTCTCGTATAACGGCGAACCTGCGCATCGATTTCATCGAGATAGTCATGCTCTATATTGTCATATCGCTCGTCGATCCAGAAAATCTTTCGCAGCAGATCGGAACGGCAATTTTCCAATGTATCTCCTCGTTTATCCTGCAAAGCTGCGTTTGCCATGGCAAGCAGCAGAGCATCATCCTCAGCCCAGCTTCTCAAAACAGATTGAATCGGAACGCGATACTTCGGGACAGAGTCCTTGATTTTTAACGGTCGTATGTATGCCTCGACTACTTTCTGGCCAAACTCGTTGAAATGAGAGGCCAATACCTGATTGACGTCCTGCATATCTATCTGCATCTGAAAATAATGCTTCACATTGTGATAGACCATTTGCAGCAAATTTATGAGAGCACTGGTGTTATCATAGGCACTGTAAATTGCGGCCATCTTATCGTAAACGCTTTCGCTCTCATCTGCGACCTTCAGAGCAGAGTAGGTGCCAAACACATAGGAAAAACCGCGAGCAGGGCGATCATCCCGGAGCCGGTGAAACAGCTCCAGCAGCCGGCTGCTGTAACTTGGGACGGTAATATACTCCTCAAAATCGTCACCCCGCTCTTTTTCAAACCATCCTTTACCGCAGAGCTTCCGAATCAAAAAGCGTGCACGGCCGGAGATATCCCGCAGCTCCTCCTCGTCGATATCTTCCCCTTCAAACGTGGCATCCGCCAGTTGCTGCTCCATTCTGCTGCGGAGCATAGAATACAGCGTGTCCTCGCGTATTTTCAGGTTTTCACGATATGCGGTGTACAGCACATCCAGTGCATCTGCGTATAACGTGCGGTTTGGCGAGGCCAAAGGTGAAAAAAGCTCACTTGGAACCGCTTCAAAAAGCTTCATGAAACTTCCTCCTGCAGGAGACGACAATTGTAGTAATTCTTCCTTTTAAAATGAAGGATTTGCCTGTTTTCTATATTAGCATATCCTGGTGAAGAAGGCAAGAAAGCGGCGAATATGCACGATTTTTGCAGCAACCGGCGCGCATAGGTTTATTCTTCACAAATATCAGTCTTTCCTCCTGACGCTTCCGCTGCGTCATGGCGTATGCTATACTTACACGGAGGGGAGATTGCCATGGCAGCAGAAGCAGCCAGCGGAGAAATCAGATTTTTCCCCCGGACGAAATCGAAAGCATTGAGGTGCAGGCATATGGTATCCACCGCGCATTATGACTCCCCGCTTGGGGGCATTCTGATCGCCGATGACGAGATCGGGCTCATCGGTCTGTGGTTTGACGGGCAGAAATATTTCGCAGACCAGCTCCCACCGGAGCACACACGGCGGGAGACGCCCATTCTGGCAGAAGCAAAGCGCTGGCTGGACATCTACTTTTCCGGCCGGGAGCCGGACTTCACCCCGCCCCTTCACCCAACCGGCTCTCCATTCCGGCAGGAGGTGTGGAACATTCTGCTGGAGATTCCTTATGGACAGACCGCAACCTACGGTGACATTGCCCGGCAGATGGCGGCCCGACGGGGTCTGCCCCGGATGTCCGCTCAGGCGGTGGGCGGCGCGGTGGGGCACAACGCGGTCTCCATCATCATCCCCTGCCACCGGGTGGTGGGCGCCGACGGCAGTCTCACCGGATACGCCGGGGGCATCGGCAAAAAGGTGCAGCTGCTGACGCTGGAGGGTGCGGACATGAGCCGCTTTTCCGTGCCGACGGAGGGCACGGCACTCTGAACTCAAAAAGCATGCAAAAAGGCGCAGAGCGTATCTGAACCGCTCTGCGCCTTTTCTGATGATACACAGTTTATCACCGGAACACCCGGTTGAAGTCCCGGGGCGTCTTGGCGATGAAGGTCACCGGCTCACCGGTGACGGGATGCTTGAAGGACAGCTCGTTTGCGTGAAGGCACAGCCGCCCGATGGGGTTGGTGCGGGCGCCGTACTGCTTGTCCCCGGCGATGGGGCAGCCCAGCTCCTTCATGTGGACGCGGATCTGATTCTTCCGGCCGGTATCGATGGAGATGTCCAGCAGAGAGTACCCGCCGCCGGTCTTGACAACCTCATAGTTTGTGATGGCCTCCCTGGCACCGGGGCCGGGAGCGCCGGAGAAGATCATGTGGGTCTTTGTCTCCACCAGATAGGAGCGGATGGTGTCCTGCGCCGGGCGGGGTGTGCCCTCCACCAGTGCCTTGTATCCCCGGCGGGTGACGATGTCGTTCCAGCGGGACTGGAACAGCTCCTTCGTCTCCGGATCACGGGCGAACATGAGCACGCCGGAGGTGTCCCGATCCAGCCGATGAAGGACGTAAATACGGTTGTCGATGTGCTGACTTTTCACATAGTCGGTGACCATGTGGTAGGCTGTGCGGGTCTTTTCCTTCTCGTTGGCAACGCTCAGGAGCTTGGCGGGCTTGTTCACCACGATGAGGTGCTCGTCCTCAAAGAGAATGGGAAAGGGCAGCGTGTCGCTCTTCGGGGCGGGGACGGACAGGATGGACACGGTCTGGCCGGGGGCCAGCGGAGTGTCGAACCGGCTCACGGGGTGCCCGTCCACCGTCACCAGCTTCCGGGACAGGAGGGACTTGACGTTGTTGCGGCTCTTGCCCTTGAGTGTATCCAGCAGGAAGGGCAGCAGCGTGGTATTCTCCGTCACGGGGTAGCTGGGCTCCCGGCTGCGGTCACGGTGGGCATTGGTGGGTTTCATATGGTCATCACGCCTTATTTCCAAAGTAACAGGATCGCCGATATTATAACATGGTTTTGTCCGCTTGTCACGGAAAACCCGGGAAAAGTCATGTCGGGCGGGGCGGTTCGCTCCGGTATGGCGTGAAATCTCCGAACTGGCAAATTCCAATGACGGAAGGGCGGCGAATTTGTGAAAGATTCTCTCCCGGCGAGGGGTTTTATTTTGTCCGCCGGTGTGGTACAATCTCTCTAATCAAATTTGAAAATATTCAGGGAGGAATCTATTCATGGCACATATTTTCAGCGAGCCGTCCCGCACCTTCAGCGAGTACCTGCTGGTTCCCGGCTATTCCAGCTGCGAGTGCAGCCCCGCCAATGTCAGTCTCAAGACCCCGCTGGTGAAGTACCGCAAGGGGGAGGAGGCCCCCCTGTCCATGAATATCCCCATGGTCTCCGCCATCATGCAGGCCGTGTCCGATGACAAGCTGGCCATCGCGCTGGCGAAAGAGGGCGGCGTGGCCTTCATCTACGGCTCCCAGTCCATTGAGAGCCAGGCCGCCATGGTGGCTCGGGTCAAGAGCTACAAGGCCGGCTTCGTGGTGTCCGACTCCAACATCAGCCCCGACGCCACACTGGATGACATTCTGGCCCTGAAGGAAAAGACCGGCCACTCCACTGTGGCCGTCACCGAGGACGGCAGCTCCTCCGGCAAGCTGCTGGGCATCGTGGCCAGCCGCGACTACCGCGTCAGCCGCATGGACGGCAGCGAGAAGGTCCGGGACTTCATGACCCCCATCGACAAGCTTGTGACCGCCCCCGCCAGCACCACTCTGAAAGAGGCCAACGACATCATCTGGGAAAACAAGATCAACTCCCTGCCCATTCTGGACGATGACGGCCGCCTGATGTATATGGTATTCCGCAAGGACTACGACGCCCACAAGGCCAGCCCGCTGGAGCTGCTGGATGACCAGAAGCGCTATGTGGTGGGCGCGGGCATCAACACCCGCGACTACGCCGAGCGGGTGCCCGCCCTCATCGAGGCCGGGGCCGACGTGCTGTGCATCGACTCCTCCGAGGGCTTCTCCGAGTGGCAGAAGATCACCCTCAAGTGGATCCGTGACCACTACGGCGACACCGTGAAGGTCGGCGCGGGCAACGTGGTGGACGGCGAGGGATTCCGCTTCCTTGCCGAGTGCGGCGCGGACTTCATCAAGGTGGGCATCGGCGGCGGCTCCATCTGCATCACCCGCGAGCAGAAGGGCATCGGCCGCGGACAGGCCACCGCCCTCATCGACGTGTGCGAGGAACGGGATCGCTATTTTGAGGAGACCGGCGTGTATATTCCCGTCTGCTCCGACGGCGGCACCGTCCACGACTACCATGTGACGCTGGCGCTGGCCATGGGCGCGGACTTCATCATGCTGGGCCGCTACTTCGCCCGCTTTGACGAGTCCCCGTCCAACAAGGTCCGCATCAACGGCAACTACATGAAGGAGTACTGGGGCGAGGGTTCCGCCCGT
>CAYNEH010000078.1:0-8224 GCA_964396195.1 uncultured Oscillospiraceae bacterium | reverse complement strand
ATCGTGTACAATAGAATACAGCGAAGGACTGTGATCGAAGCCTTCCCGGAACCGTCCTGCGGCAGGGGCGCAGTCAATCCGCAGCATCCCTTACAGTGCAGCGCAGCCCTTGGAGAGGGGCTCTAATAACTACTACTTCACAATACAAGGAGGGATCATGAGTATGCTTGAAGACCCCATGCCGAATGAGATGCCGGATAATATAACAAGCCCTCTCACTGAAGACAGGGCAGCATACAAGGACAGCACCTACGAAATCGTTTCAAAGGTGGCTTACCTGATTGGTGTGCCGAAACGTATCTTTGACAACGAACATGAAGCCCCCAAAATTGAAGTATACAATCGTTTGGACAGCGATAAAACAGCCCGGATTATAAGGCACCTTTGCATTGTGCGAACTGCGATTGAGCGCAACTTCAAGCACATCAATGAACACATGAGATTCCGGTATGAGACCATTCTGAACATGCCGGAATATGTTCCGCAGGAAAGCATAAATCAGTTAAGCCTTGACGGAGTGAACTTCATCAAGAACACCAGCAAAAAGCTGTGCCAGCACGTTGTTGAGATCAACCGGTTGATTTGCGACAGAATCAACAACTGCAAGAAGCTCTTTCCTCTCTGGATAAATTGGGATTATATTAAATCGCTTTTCATCATGCCGGATGGCTTGAAGGAAGACGGGACAAAAGCTGCTGCTGATATTTACTACTCTCATTTGCAGTTTTATCCCTATCAAATGTACATAAACTGGCAGCCGGAGGAAGTCGGCAACATTCTTTACAACGACAAAAAATTCGTTACTTTACTGTACAGTTGGCACAACGACTATTTTACCGAATACAGCAAAGTCTCAGATGCAGGAAGCTATATCAAAGGAAGCATCTATGAGTTTATTGAGAGCAGCGAAAAGGCCGTTATCGTTGTTGATTGTGAGAATTCTGATCCCTATAAGCTGTGTGCTACCTTAAAAAGCCTCGATCACGAGTATACACAAAAAATCGCGTCGATCATTCTCTTTGATGATGTGCACACTGCCTCCGCATGGAGAATATTAGATACCTTCACCACAATTCATGTTGAACACATGATGGTTGAGCGAGTGAAACAAAACAAGTCCCTCGTTGATGTCATGCTTATTGCCCGAACGTGTCAGGAGCACTACAAGAACAATGTCGATTCCTTTATTCTTGTTTCCAGCGACTCCGACTACTGGGGGTTGATCTCGTCTCTGCCGGAAGCGCGTTTTTTAGTTATGATTGAACGGGAGAACTGCGGACCGGACTTGAAGAATGCGCTTCTGAATGCCGGGATATTTTATTGCTACATTGATGATTTTTACTCCGGGAACGCTGAGGACATCAAGCTCGGCGCACTTTTCAAGGAAATGGAGCGCTATATTGACCAAACCGTCAGGCTCAATATCAACGAGATGTTCAGTGCGGCACTGAAGGCAACACGCATTGAGATGAGTTCGTCTGAGAAAAAGCAGTTCATTGCAAAGCACCTGAAAACCATGCAAATGGAAATTACGGATAATGGCGACGTGGTCTTGCAGTTGAAACGAAAATAAGTCCGGTATTTGCGGCGCTTGCTGTGGAGGCGTTTTCTATACGGGGGGCTTTGGCTATCCCGACGGGCCTGAGGCATTGCCGTCTCCGGCAATGCCTTTCGTTCTTATTTTGTTACCGGCCCATCATCTGACGCTCCAGCCGGGCGATGTGCTCCAGCCGGGGATAGGCGTACTCAAAGAAGCTCTTCAGCGCCGCGCAGTGGTAGTTGCGGCTGTTCCCGATCCAGTCCCGGCGGCAGCCGCCGCCGCACAGCGGCAGCCACCTGCACCCGGCGCACTCCTCCGGCGCGCCCCGGCCGCAGGCGCAGAATTCCCGGGCCGCCGGGCTGTCCGCCAGCTCCGCCAGCGTCTGTTCTCCCAGCTTGCCCATGCGGTACTCGTCCAGTACGAAAAAGTCGCAGGGGTAGATGCTGCCATCCCCCTCCGCCACGAAATACTGCCCGCACACGCCGTTGGACGCGCAGGCGCTGGCGGGCTGGCCCGCCAGAAGGTGCACGTAGTCGTCAAACAGCCGGACGCTGACATAATTGCCCTGCTCCCAGTCCCGGTACCACAGGTCGAACACCGTCTTGAGGAAGGTGCCGTACCGCTCCGGCGTCAGCGAGAAGGGCCGCTGGCCCCGCTCCTCCTCCATGGGATCAAGGCAGGCGATGAATTGCAGATAGCGGCAGCCAAGACCCGTCAGGCTCTGATAAATGGCCTGCCCCCGCCGGGCGGCGGCGCCGGTGACGACGCACAGGATGTTGTACTCCACCTGCTTTTTCTCCAGCAGGCGCAGCGCCCGCTCCACCGCGGCCCATGTGCCCTTGCCCTTCACGTCCACCCGGTTCATGTCGTGGAGGGCCCGGGTGCCGTCCATCGAAATGCCCACCAGAAAGCGGTTCTCCCGGAAAAAATCCGCCCACGCCTCGTCGATGAGGGTGCCGTTGGTCTGGATGGAGTGCTCTGCCAGCACGCCGGGCTTCCGGTATTTTTTCTCCAGCTCCATGAATTTCTCGTAAAAGGCCAGCCCCCGGAGCATTGGCTCCCCGCCCTGAAAGGCAAAGCTCACCCGCCGGTCCGCAAGCTCCATGGCCTGCCGCACCAGCTCCTCCAGTGTCTCCTCCGTCATCAGGCCCAGATCCTGCTCGCTGCGCAGGCCGGACACATCTTCATAAAAACAGTACCTGCACCGCAGATTGCACCGGCCCGATGCCGGCTTGATGAGCACGCTTACCGTATCCATAACCATATTCTCCTTCAATCTCCGCCGCGTCAGCAAAGCTCCGGGCGGCTCTTCAAAAAGTCAAAAACGCTCTGTACCAGCGGATTGCCCGGGTACTTCAGGCTGACCGCGTAGATCCCCACCGGCTCCAGCCCATCTGAAACCAGCGGAACCTTCACCACAGCGTCCATGGTGGACGGCAGGACCGTCTCCATATCCATCAGCGTCACACCCAGATTCAGGTTGACGTACAGGATCCGGGCGGCGTTGGTGTTGACGAACCAGCTCACGTTGGGCAGGAAGCCCTCCTTCCGGCAGGTGTCGATCAGCGACGAATAGGCAAAGCGGTTCACGCTCTGCTCCAGCACGATAAATTTTTCGTCCTTCAGGTCCGCCATGGTCACGCTCTCCGCCCGGGACAGCGGGTTTTCCCGGTTGACTACCAGCGCGGGGGTGCACTCCATAATCTGAAGCACGGAATAATTCCGCAGCTGATAATCAATGAACTGCTTGCAGAAGATCACGTCCAGCCCGCTGCTCTGGAGCATCTGGTACATGGTTTCATAGCTGTGGACGCTGAACAGTCCCTCGATATTCGGCTGCTCCTTGAAAAACGCGGTCAGCAGCTTCGCGATGGCCGCTACGCTCCACAGGTTGTCCTGTACCCCGATGCGCAGCGAGCCGTTCCGCTCGTCGCTCAGGAAGCGGGCCTGCCGCACCATCTGCTCCTTCTGGGCGATGAGCAGCTCGAACTCCTGCCGGATATATTCCCCCGCCTTGGTCAGCTGGACATTGCGGTTGTCACGCTTGAAGAGCTTGACGCCCAGCTCCTGCTCCAGCAGCGCAATGTTCCGGCTCAGGGACGGCTGGGAAATAAAGCACCGCCGGGCCGCCGCCGTAAAATTCAGGTCCTTCGCCGTCTCCAGAAAGTAAATGATCTGCGCGTCTTCCATCCTCACCACTCCACCACGCAATGATTCATTTTGTGTATCATTTAATCAGAAATCAATGCATTTACAACATTGATTGTAAAAGATATAATCAATTTTGTCAACAGGCAGACGCAATTCCCCTATAGATTTCGTTGACACACACAAAAGGAGGAATTATTCGTGGTGGACACAAAAAAGAATCGGTCAGTCATCATCAACTCAATCATCGGTCTGGTCATCATGTTCGGCTTCCAGCTGCTGCCCATCAGTCTGCCGGAGGTCACCTCCGTCGGCATGATGGTCCTCGGCGTCTTTCTCGGCACGCTGTACCTCTGGTCCACCGTGGACCCCCTCTGGGCCAGCATCATGGCCGTGGTCGCGCTGGGCTTCCTCGGCTACGACGGAATGTCCAACGTTCTGGTATCGTGGATGGGCAACGCCGTCGTGGTGCAGACCCTGTTCATGATGGTCATCGGTGAAGCGCTCCACACCAACGGCATCACCACTTACATGGCCCGCTTCTTCCTGACCCGGAAGAGCATCAACGGCAAGCCCTGGCTGTTCACCTTCGTCATCTGCCTCGGCTGCTTCCTGATCTCCGCCTTCGTCTCCGCCTGGGCGCCCATCTTTATCTTCTGGCCCGTGCTCTATGACGTATTTCAGGAGGTCGGCTACGAGAAGGGTGAAAA
This sequence comes from uncultured Oscillospiraceae bacterium, assembly GCA_964396195.1. Classification (GTDB taxonomy): domain Bacteria; phylum Bacillota; class Clostridia; order Oscillospirales; family Oscillospiraceae; genus Enterenecus. The sequence goes on along the minus strand of CAYNEH010000078.1, from coordinate 3,826 downwards.
GTACCCCACCATCGCGGTCATCCTCGTGGCGGCTTCCACCCTGCTGGGCTTCCCCGTTCCGCCTTACATGGGCAATATCCTGCTGCTGATCGGCAACTACGCCACGCTGACGGCTGAGCTGCCCGGCGGCGCCGTCCTCATCAACAGCGCCACCTATCTCTGCACCGTGGTCCTGCTGGGCATCGTCCTGTGCGCCGCGCTGGTGCTGGTGGCCAAGTTCATCCTGCGGCCCGACGTGGAGCGCCTGAAAAACATCAACATCGACATGCTGAAGGAAAAGAACCCCCTGCCTCCCATGTCCGTCCAGCAGAAGGTTCTCTCCTGGGGCTTCGTGGTGCTGGTGGTGCTGCTGCTCCTGCCCTGCGTGCTGCCCAAGACCATCGGCTGGGTGGCCTTTCTGTCTGACAACTCCGTGGGACTGTGCGTCTTTGCCTGCGCGCTGCTGGGCGCGCTGCGCATCCAGGGCAAGCCCGCCATGGACCTGCCCGCCGTGGTCAAGAATATCAGCTGGAGCACCTACTTCATGTGCGCCACCGCCATCTATCTGGGCGGCGCCCTCACCAGCGCGGACACCGGCATCACCGACTTCCTCTCCTATGTCCTTAACCCCATGTTCAGCAGCCTGAGCCCCATCGCCTTCACCATCATCTTCCTGCTGGCCGGCTTCATCCTGACCAACGTCTGCAACAGTCTGGTCATCGCCATCCTGATGCAGCCCGTTCTGGCCGCCTTTGCCGCCTCCTCCGGGATGGACACCACCGTCGTGTGCATGCTGATGATGTACACCATTCTCGGCACCGCCTTCATCACCCCCGCCGCCTCCCCCTTCTCCGCCATTCTGTTCAGCAACAAGGAGTGGCTGGTCAACTCCCGGCACACCTACACCTATACGGCGGTCTTCTCCGTGACGGAAATGATCATCATCCTCGCCCTCGGCATCCCTCTTGCCACCGGCTTTGTTTCTCTGATCGGTTAAAGGAGTCATTTTCATGAACACACAAAAAAAGCCCAATATCATCCTGGTCCTCACCGACGACCTCGGCATCGGTGACGTGTCCTGCTTCAACCGCCAGTCCAAAATCCCCACCGGCAACATCGACGCGCTGGCGGAGTCCGGTATGCGGTTCACCGACTGCCATTCCTCCTCCGCCGTCTGCTCCCCCTCCCGCTACGCGCTGATGACCGGGCGGTACAACTGGCGCTCCCGTCTGAAGTCCGGCGTGCTGCCCGGCCTGTCCTCCTCCCTCATTGAGGACGGACGGCTCACCATCGGGGAGCTGATGCGTCAGAACGGCTACCGCACGGCCTGCGTGGGCAAGTGGCACCTGGGCATGGACTGGCAGACAAAAAACGGCTATACCCTGCCCAAGACCTACCAGGAATACTTCAGCGATCCTCAGCCAAAGGACGGCGGCATCGACTATGCCGCCCCAATCAAGAACGGCCCCACGGCCCGTGGCTTCGACTACTACTATGGTATGCCCGCCTCGCTGGATCAGCCCCCCTTTGTCCGCATTGAAAACGACCATGTGGTCCGGGAGCCGGATCACATGATCGGCATCACCGGCTTCAACCACGCCTCCCCCGGTATGCTGACCGAGGTGGAGTACGGCCCGGCGGAGCCCGGCTTCGACGCCCGGGACATCGTCCCCGAGATGGACCAGAAGGTGCTGGACCTCATCGACGGCTATGCAAAAGACGATCAGCCCTTCTTCATCTATTATCCCACCCTGGCGGTGCACGGCCCGCTGCTCCCCTCCAAAGAGTACGAGGGGAAGAGCGCCATCGGCCCCTACGGCGACATGGTCATGCAGGTGGACGGCTTCGTGGGCCGCCTGACGGAGACGCTGGAGCGCAACGGTCTGCGGGACGATACCATCGTCATCTTCACCAGCGACAACGGCTGCTCCACCATCGTGGATTTCCTCCGGCTGGAGGGACTGGGCCATCATCCCAGTTACATCTACCGGGGCACGAAGGGCGACATCTGGGACGGCGGACACCGCATTCCCTTCATCGTCAGCTGGCCCGGGCACGTCCCGGCGGGTACTGTCTGCGGCGAGACCTGCTGTCTGGTGGACATGATGGCCACCTTTGCCGATCTGGTTGGCGCGGAGCTGCCTGACAACGCGGGCGAGGATTCCGTCTCCCAGCTGCCCCTCTGGATGGGCGGCAGCGGAGCCATCCGGGACTACACCGTCCATCACTCCCTGCTGGGCAATTTCGCCATCCGCAAGGGCTCGTGGAAGCTGGAGTGCTGCGCCGGCTCCGGGAGCATGAACCCGCCCATCGAGGGCAAGGACACTGCCGGCATGCCGGAGTACCAGCTTTACGACATGGCGTCCGACATCGGGGAGCAGGTGAACCTCGCTGATGCGTACCCCGAAAAGCTCAACGAGCTGAAAGCCATCCTGACCGACTGCATCCGGAGCGGCCGCTCCACGCCGGGGGCACCGCAGGACAATGCCGCCTGCGAAAACTGGCCGGGACTGGGCTGGATGTAAACCGTCCGCATCTCTGAAGCATAATATGAGCTGACCGGGAGGGAATCGCGCCGTGCGCTTCCCTCCCGGTTCATTATTCTCGATCTTAGCTATCGCAAATTTGAAATAAACATTTCATACTGCGCAATTGACAATTTCAAAATAAAACGCTATCATAATTTCAGATGCTTTTCACAATAGGTGGAAAGCGCCCATACACCAATCTGATTTTCAAGGAGGAATTTATGATGAGCAAGCCCCTCGCTGATTATGTCAAGCTGCCCGGTCTTGACGAGTACAAGGAATGGTTCAAGGATTTTGCTGATCTGTACCGTGAGGACGGCATCCTTCAGGTCACCTGGAAGACGCTGGACGGCCCCATGCAGCACAGCGGCATGTCCCACCGCGCATGCAGCCAGCTCACCCGCATCCTGTCCATGGACTGGGAGAACGAAATCATCATCTTCACCCACATTGGCAACAACTGGATGACCGAGTCCGATCCCCACGGCTGGGAGACCTATGCCGAGCTGCCCACCCAGCGGTTCCAGCATCAGTATTTTGATGACACCAACCTCATCAAGAACATGGTGTTCGACATCGACGTGCCCACCATCGGCGCCATTCCCGGCCCCGGCTTCCACTGGGATTCCGCTATGCTGTGCGACGTGACCATCGCCTCTGAGGACACCTGGATGGAGGTTCCCCACGCTCACGGCGGCCTCGTTCCCGGCGACGGCATGGGCCTGATGACTCAGCACTACTTCGGCACCAAGCGCGGCAACTACTACATGATGACCGCCCGCCAGTGGACCGCCCAGCAGATGCTGGACTGGGGCATGGTGAGCGAGGTTGTCCCCAAGGACAAGGTCATGGACCGTGCGTGGGAGATCGCCCGCATGTGGAAGACCATGCCCTATGAGAACCGCACCATTATGGCCAACCTGGCCAAGCGCCCGCTGAAGAAGCTGTTCGTGGATGATCTGAAGCTCCACACCGTTTCCGAGCAGTACGGCTCCCTGCTGCGCATCGCCGCCGGCGAGCTGGGCGACACCAACGCCGGTCAGCAGGACGAGAAGTACATCAGCCAGACCAACGACTGGCGCTACTGCCACGACTGGATGCAGCAGGCTCCCACCCGCGAGAGCTGGGCCGGGTTCCGCACCAAGCCCTTCGAGTGGTTCAAAGAGGTCGAGGCCGGCAAGGAGGTCAACCCCTTCGATCCCTCCATCCCCGTCAAGCCCTATCGTCCCGGCAAGGCCTGAGCCGCAGGCATTTCCAAGAGATGACAGCAGCCCGTCCGCATTGCGGACGGGCTGCTGTTTCATTTTTTGACATTGCAT
>CAYNEH010000077.1:0-8250 GCA_964396195.1 uncultured Oscillospiraceae bacterium | reverse complement strand
GCCTGCTCGCCGCAGTTGGACACCACGCGGAACTCGGTGATGCCCAACTCCTTCGTCACCTTGGAGATGACCTCAAACATATGCCCCACCAGCGCGGAATTCTCCCCGGTGATCTCGCCGCAGGACTTCACATGTGTCTTTGGGATCACAAGAAAATGCGTGGGTGCCTGAGGGTCAATGTCATAAAAGGCATAGCACAGGTCATCCTCATATGCCTTGTTGGACGGAATCTCTCCCTTGATGATCCGGCAGAACAGGCAATTCTCATCGTAGTTCAGCACATCGGACATAATAACACCTCTTTCGTTTACTCCCGCTCGATCCCGAGCGTTTCGTAATATTCGTCGGAAAATTTCAGCACAGACGGATCAAACGCCGCCTGAAGCGCCTTCACGGGCCCGTAGGGATCCTCCGGCTCCAGCGCAAAGGTCCGGGCAATGGCGCACAGCACCGCCCGCTTGCAGGCAAAGTGCTCCTCGCTGCCCGGCCAGTCGGCCTTCCGGTCCTCGTCCAGCAGCACCCGGAACGGTCCCTCATCCATCCAGAAGATTTGGGACAGGGGGTTGGTGTCCTCGCAGTACAGGACGTAGGAAAGAAACTGCCGCATATTCTCCGCCACCGGCAGGACGTAGGTTCCCGGTTCGCCCATGGACGGCTCCACGCAGAACACCCGCTCGTCCCCGGGCAAAAGGATAAAATGTACGCCGTCGCTGCCCAGCCAGCCCACGTACTCCGCATTCACCGGGGTGCAGAAGCACGGGCCGTCAGACGGGCCGGGCCGGATCAGGCCTACGCCCTCCGTGTTCACAGGCAGCGACCGGAGCAGCTCCATATCGCCGCGGCTGCTCATGCTCACAGCCCCAGCTTCATGGATACCACGTTGTCCACGATAGCGAGGGCATTGTCCAGCATCAGCACGTCCTTGCCGCCGCCCATGGCGGAGTCGGGCTTGCCGCCGCCGGAGCCGCCGGCGATGGCAGACACCTGTTTGATAAGGTCGCCGGCCTTCACGCCCATGGCCACAGCCTCCTTGCCGCAGGAGGCGAGGAAGGTGATCTTGCCGTCGTTGACGGCGGCAAGCACGGCCACCAGCTTCGGCTCGCGGCTGCGCATGAAATCGCCCATCTGGCGCAGACGGTTTCCGTCGGCGCCGGGGACGGTGGCAGTGAGCACCTTCAGGCCGCCCACCTCCTTGCTGGCCAGCAGGAAGCGCTCCGCGTCGCCTGCGGCCTCCTTGTCCCTGAACTTGGCCACCAGCTGGCGCAGGCTCTTCATCTCATTCATGGCCTGCTCCGCCTTCTCCCGCAGCTCGGTGGGCTTGGCCTTGAGTGCCGCCGCCGCCTCGAAGAGCATTGCCTGATTGTGGTTCATGACCTCCAGAGACACCTTGCCGGTGGTGGCCTCAATGCGGCGTACGCCGGAGGCCACGGAGAACTCGCTGCTGATGTGGAACACGCCCACCTTGGCGGTATTGTCCAGATGGGTGCCGCCGCAGAACTCCACGGAGTAGCCGTGACCCATGTCCACCACACGAACCACATCGCCGTACTTCTCGCCGAACAGGGCGATGGCGCCCCGCTTCCTGGCCTCCTCGATGGGCAGCTCGTCGGTGATGACATCGTAGCCCTCCAGAATGGCTTCGTTGACCATGGCGCTGACCTTCGCCAGCTCCTCGGCGGTCATGGCGGAGAAATGGGTGAAGTCGAAGCGCAGCCGGTCGGCCTCCACCAGAGAGCCGGCCTGATGGACGTGGTCGCCCAGCACGGTGCGCAGGGCCTTGTCCAGCAGATGGGTGGCGGTGTGGGCGCGCATGATGGCCTTCCGGCGGTCGGTGTCGATGGCGGCGGTAACGGTGTCGCCAGCTTGAGGACACCTTCCGTCACCTTGCCGTAGTGCATATACTTGCCGCCCTTGTTCTTCTGCACATCGGTGACGGTGAAGGACACGCCGTTCCCGGTGAGATAGCCGTAGTCGGCCACCTGACCGCCCATCTCGGCGTAGAAGGGGGTCTTGTCCAGCACCACGATGGCCTCGACGCCGGGCATGACCTCCTCGGCCTGCTCGTTCTCCACCACCAGTGCCACGATCTTTGCGTCCTCCACGGTGTTCCGCGTGTAACCCTCGAACTTCGTCTCGGGCACGTCCTTGCCGAACTCCACGCCGGCCCAGCCCAGGTCACCCAGCGCCTCGCGGGCCTTGCGGGCGCGCTGGCGCTGCTCTTCCATCTGCTTGTGGAACTCGTCCTGATCCACGGTCATGCCCTGCTCCTCCACCATCTCGATGGTCAGGTCGATGGGGAAGCCATAGGTGTCGTACAGCTTGAAGGCGTCCGCGCCGGAGAAGGTCTTTTCCCCTTTGGCCTTGTGGTCCGCCAGCATGTCGCCGAAGATTTTCAGGCCGCCGTCGATGGTCTTGGCGAAGTTCTCCTCCTCCACCCGGATGACCTTGGTAATATAGTCCTGACGCTCCACCAGCTCGGGGTAGTGACCCTGATTCTCGTGGATAACGGTGCCGCACACGGTGTACAGGAAGGGATCGTTGACGCCAAGCAGCTTGCCGTGACGGGCAGCCCGGCGGAGCAGACGGCGGAGTACGTAGCCGCGGCCCTCGTTGGAGGGCAGCACGCCGTCGCAGATCATAAAGGTGGCAGAACGGATGTGGTCCGTGATGACCCGGAGGGATACGTCCTTGTCGTGGCTCTCGCCGTAGTGGGCGCCGGTGATCTCGGACACCTTGTTGGTGATGTTCATGACGGTGTCCACGTCGAACAGGGAGTCCACATCCTGGCACACCACGGCCAGGCGCTCCAGACCCATGCCGGTGTCGATGTTCTTCTGTTTGAGCTCGGTGTAGTGGCCCTCGCCGTCGTTGTCGAACTGGGAGAACACTACGTTCCAGACCTCCATATACCGGTCACAGTCGCAGCCCACGGTGCAGCCCGGCTTGCCGCAGCCGTACTTTTCGCCGCGGTCATAGTAGATCTCGGAGCAGGGGCCGCAGGGGCCGGAGCCGTGCTCCCAGAAGTTGTCCTCTTTGCCGAACTTGAAGATGTGGTCGGCGGGCACGCCGATCTCCTCATTCCAGATGCGGAAGGCCTCGTCGTCGGCGGGGGTGGTCTCGTTGCCGGCGAACACGGAGGGATACAGCCGCTCTGGGTCAAGGCCAACCCACTCGGGGGAGGTCAGGAACTCCCACGCCCAGTGGATAGCCTCGTTCTTGAAGTAGTCGCCGAAGGAGAAGTTGCCCAGCATCTCAAAATAGGTGCCGTGGCGGGCGGTGTGGCCGATGTTCTCGATGTCGCCGGTCCGGATGCACTTCTGGCAGGTGGTGACGCGGTGGCGGGGCGGCTCCTGCTCGCCGGTGAAGTAGGGCTTCATGGGCGCCATGCCGGAGTTGATGAGCAGCAGGGACGCGTCGTTCTGGGGAATGAGGGAAAAACTGGGCAGACGGAGATGGCCCTTCGTCTCAAAGAAGGACAGGAACATCTCGCGCAGCTCGTTTACCCCGTAGGGCTTCGGGTTCTTCATGCGTGATTACCTCCCAAGTTATGTGAAAAATTTTTCGATTACCGATTTGCCGGCCCTCCGGCCAAAATAAAAGCCCCGCCCGGTTTTCAGGGGCGAAGCTGCACTCCGCGGTACCACCCTGATTATCCCATGGCAGGACAACTCAACTCATCCGCTAACGGAGATGGGCCGTCCCGGTCGTCCCGGGCTGCTGGTGAAGCGGCGTGCGCAGGCGCTCTGCCGAAGGCTCTCACCGTCCCTTCTCGCTCATGGCCGCAGCCTGCGCTTGACTTCGTCAAGGCTTTTAGCTGTTTTATTCTATCACAGTTTTATCCGTTGTCAATACCCACAAACCGCCAAAAACCGGGCCGTTTTACCGACCCGGTCTTTCGCTCATATTCAGGAGTTCTCCCGGCAGGCCCGGATGATAGACAAAGGCGGCGCGGGCCGGGGCAGCTTCATGCGGAACACCATCTGGGGGTGCCGCGGCTCGCTCAGCGGCGTGCCCTCCGCGTCCTCCATCATGGGGGCGGTGAAGGCCGTGGCCGCCGTGTCCGGCCCCATGAGCTCCACCTCGTCCCCGGCGGCGAACTTGTTGCGCAGGGACAGGGTGGCGTTGCCCTCGCCGTCGCAGTCCGTCACCACCGCCAGCACCTGCCAGTCCCGGATATACCGGGCGGAGTCGGTGTACTGGCCGGGGTAGCCGTAGTAAAATCCGGTGGAGTAGTGCCGGTGGCTCACCTTGTCCACCTCCGCCCGCCACACCGATTCCAGTTCCCGGCCCTCCGCCGCCGCGTCAATGGCGTGGCGATAGGCGGCGGTGACGGCGGCGGCATAATAGGCGCTCTTGGCCCGGCCCTCGATCTTCAACGAGTCCAGCCCCGCGTCCATCAGCTCTGCCACGTGGTCGATCATGCACATATCCCGGCTGTTCAGGATGAACGTCTCCCCGTTTTCCTCAAAAATCGGGAAATACTCCCCCGGCCGCTTCTCCTCCATGAGGGCGTACTGATAGCGGCAGGGCTGGGCGCAGGCCCCCCGGCTGGCGTCCCGTCCGGTCATGTAGTTGGACAGCAGGCACCGGCCGGAATAGCTCACGCACATGGCTCCGTGGACGAATGCCTCCACCTCCAGCTCCCGGGGCGTTTTCGCCCGCAGTTCCCGGATCTCGTCCAGCGACAGCTCCCGGGCCAGAATAACCCGGCTGGCCCCCAGGTCGTACCACGCCCGGGCCATCTCGTAGTTCGTGACTCCCGCCTGGGTGGAGACATGCACCTGCACGTGTGGGGCGTATTTTTTGCACAGGGCCAGCACACCCACGTCGGCGGCGATGACCGCATCCGCCCCAAGAGACTCCAGCAGCTCCAGAAAGGCGGGCAGCCGGGCGATCTCATTGTTCCGGGCCATGGTGTTGCACGTCACATGAACCCGGACACCGTGCCCGTGGGCCAGCGCCACTGCCTTCGCAAGGCCCTCTTCATCGAAATTTCCTGCAAAGGCCCGCATTCCGAAGGTGTTTCCCGCCAGATACACTGCATCCGCTCCGTAGGCCACGGCCATAGTCAGCCGTTCCATATCCCCCGCCGGGGCCAAAAGCTCCGGCTTACCCATTGGAGGAATACTTCTGCACCAGTTTCTGGTGCGCGGCGTATGTCTTGCTGAATTCATGGCGCTTTGTCTCCGGGTTGAGCACATAGTAATAATACTTGGTGCTGTCCGGATCCATGGCCGCCGCCAGCGCCTTCATGCCCGGGTTGGCAATGGGGCCGGCAGGCAGGCCCTTATACAGATAGGTGTTGTAGGGCGAGTCAATGGACTTGTCCGCCTCGGTGGGCACCTTGCCGCCGTTGATGTAGCTCAGGGTGGCGTCGATCTGGAGGAAGCCCGCCGTCTCTGCCCCGGTGTTGTTCAGGCGGTTGTAGATGACGGAGGCGATCGTCTCGTAGTCCTCGCCGTCGGTTTCCTTCTCGATGAGGGAGGCGATGATGACGATGTCGTGGAGGGAGAACTGGCTCTCCTCGTCAAAGCTGCTCATATAGCTGCTCATCTTCTTATCGAAGTTCAGCAGCATCTTGTTGATGACATACTTGGGGTTCTCGCCCATGTAGAACGTGTAGGTGTCCGGGAACAGATAGCCCTCCAGCCGGTGGTAGTCCCCCAGCGGAAGGTCCTTGAGCCAGTCAAAGTTATAATCCCACGCGGCCGCCATGTCCTGAAGCTTTGTCTGGGTCGTGACGCCCTTCTCTTCCAGCAGGGCAAAGAGCTGGTCGATGGTGTAACCCTCCGGAATGGTCACGTCCACGGTCTGCCGGGTAGAGGAGGACTCGCTCATGTTGGACACCAGTGCCCGGTAATCCATCTCGCTGTTCAGCTCGTAGGTTCCGGCCACGATCTTCTTGTCCGCCTTGGAGAACACGCCGTACAGCTTGAAGAGGAACTTGTACTCCACAAGCCCGGCCTCCTTGAGCTTGTCCGTCACGTAGTCCATATCCACCTTGGACTCCGTGGATGTCACGCCGTTGTCATCGGTGACCTCCGTGTAGGTGACGACGCTCTCCGGAACTTCGATGACGGCGGATGTCTCATCCTTGTTCAGGGACAGCAGGTCGTTGGCCCACGACCAGCCCACGGTAGCCAGCACGGCGGACACGCCGATGACCACCAGAACGTATAAGAAGGCCGCCGCGGCCTTGGCTCCGCTGGAACGCTTCCGCCGTTTCTTCTGCGGCCGGCTGGTGCGCGTCCGACGGACGGTGCCGTTGGGGTTTCTCTGTTCTTCTGCCATGTAGTAGTTCACTCCTAACGCAGTATGTGTCAGTATCATATTCAGGGCAACACCGCACAATATCGCCTGCGGCGCATTGCGGAAATTTTGTTCCCGCATTTCGTTGCATTTCCTTGCAATACACAAAGTATTGCTGCGTCAATGTGCCTCATTCGAAAGCAAAATCTGCCCGCAAATCGCTCCTGCCGAATTATGCGGTGCTGCCCCGGTTTTCCCGTCTTTCAGACCATCCGCCGCCGGGGTTCATTTGCACGCCCCGGCACAGGATAGCTCGGAAACGGTGACAGGCACCGGCCCCGAAGCCCTTGAAAAAGGCTCCCGGGCCGATGTCCGTGCCTGCTCAGGCGGGCGGATTCTCCGCCCGCCTTTGCTGTTTTCTTACTCGCCGTAATGCATCCCGGCCCGGACGGACTCCGCCGTCTCCGCCCCTTTGAGGGCAGTGAGCAGGGCCAGAGCGAAGTCGAAGGCCGCGCCGGGACCTCTGCCGGTGATGAGCTTCCCGTCGGTGACGGCGGGCAGATCCATGCGGGCGGCAGCGCCCGCGGCGGTCAGGTCACCCTCCATGCCGGGGTAGCACACGGCGGACACCCCCGCGCCGATGATCCCGCGGCGGCCCAGCATGGCGGGGGCGGCGCAGATGGCCGCAAGCCAGATGCCGTCATCCTCTGCGGCCCGGCGCACCAGCTCCATGGCGGCATCGCTGCCCTCAATGGATGCCACGCCCCCCAGTCCGCCGGGGAGCACCAGCATATCCCCGCCCGCGAGTCTGACGTTTTCCGCCGCCGCGTCACAGCGGACGGTGATCTTATGGGCGCCGGCCACGGTCATGCCGCCGATCCCGGTGAGGGAGACCTCCACGCCGCCCCGGCGGAGCACGTCTGCGGTGACCAGCGCCTCCGCCTCTTCAAAGCCTTCGCCCAGCAGGATATAGACCATCGAAAACACTCCTTATTTTATAATGCCGTCCACGATCTCCATGACTTCCCGGTGGATGTCCTCCATGGTGCGGAGCCGGCCCGCTCCGTCCACGCACCGGATCCGCCGCCACCCGTAGAATGCTGCGGCCTGCGCTGCCGCACCGCAGCAGGTACGAAGATACTCCGTGTCCACCTCGTGGATGTCTGCGGTGGTGTGGGTGGCCGCCTCTCTGGCCCGGAGGTTTTCCACCGACCGCTCCACCGGCATGTCCATCCACAGCACCGCGTCCGGCCGGGGCAGGCCCAGTCGGTCGTACTCAAAGTCCGCCAGCCAGCGGAAAAAATTCTCCCGCTCCTCAGGCGGCAGCTTGGACGCCTGATGAACGGCGTTGGACGTGGTGTACCGGTCGGCCAGCATCAGGCCGCCGTTTTCGTAGTAATCGCCCCAGTCCTGCTTATACCCGGCGTACCGGTCCACTGCATAAAAGGTGGATGCGGCGTAGGCATTCACGTCGGAGGGATGGGAGCCGAACTTTCCCCCCAGATAGAGCCGCACCAGCGCCGAGGACTCCTCCTGATACCGCGGAAAAACCATGGTGCGGAACCCCTGACCCCGGGCGCGCAGTGCCTCACAGGCCAGTCGGAACTGGGTGGACTTGCCGGAGCCGTCCGTCCCCTCAAATACGATCAGCTTCCCGGACATGGGAAACACCTCCAAATCAAGTTCTGCTTACTTGCCGCGGATCCGCGCCCCGGCGGCAGACACCAAAAACAGCGGCAGCTTCGCCATCCGCCCGATGCGGGACGGCTGGGTACACAGGCGGTAGAACCACTCCAGGCCCAGATTCTGGAACACTTTCGGGGCCCGCTTCACCGTCCCGGCAAACACATCCAGCGAGCCGCCCAGGCCCACCAGCAGCTTCGCGCCGGTGGCAGCGCCGTTGGCGGCGATCCACTTCTCCTGCTTTGGCGCGCCGAGGCAGACGAACACCGCCTCCGCCCTGCTGTCCCGGATGGCCTGAACCACCGGGCCGTCCTCCTT
>CAYNEH010000076.1:0-8298 GCA_964396195.1 uncultured Oscillospiraceae bacterium | reverse complement strand
CGGAGCGTCCGCAGGACGCACCAAAGCCATCGCCGATTTTCGGCGAATACGAAAAAGCGAATCCGCGTTTTCACCCTAAGTGATTCTTTGCCTACTTTCTGTTCACACAGAAAGTAGTTCGCCCGAGGGGCGAAACCCTCAGCTTCGCGTCCGCAGGACGCACCAAAGCCATCGCCGATTTTCGGCGAATACGAAAAGGAGCATCCATGCACCTTACTACAAAAGCCCTCGTGCTGAGGGAAGTCAACTACAGGGAATCGGACAAGATCCTCACGGTGCTCACCGCCGACGAGGGCAAGCTCACTGTGTCCGCCCGGGGCTGCCGCAAAAAGGGCAGTCCCATCGCCGCGGCGTGTCAGCTGCTGGTGTGGTCGGAGCTGACGCTGTATGAGTACAAGGGACGCTGGGCCGTCAAAGAGGCGTCCGCCGAGCGGCAGTTCGACGCCGTCCGCCGGGATCTGGATAAGCTGTCGCTGGCCAGCTATTTTGCCGAGGTCACCGAGATGTTGGCCGAGGAGGGCCAGAGTGAGCCGGAGCTTCTGTCCCTCGTCCTCAACAGCCTGCACGCGCTGGACGCGCTGGATGTGCCTCTCCGGCAGGTGAAGGCCGCCTTCGAGTGGCGGGCCATGGCGCTGGCAGGGTATGAGCCGATGATCGATGCCTGCGCCGTCTGCGGCCGTGAGAACCCGGAGGAGCCGCGGCTCCATCTGCGCGAAGGCGTGCTCCACTGCGCCGCCTGCCGGGCGGAGGTGGGGGACGGCATTTCCATGCCGCTGACCCCGGCGGCGCTGGCCGCCCTGCGGCACATTGTCTGGGGCAGCCCCAAGCGGCTGTTTTCCTTCCGCGTGGACGAGGATTCCCTGACCCGGCTGGGGGACGCCGCAGAGGCGTACCTCATGACCCGGCTGGAGCGGGGCTTCCGCACCCTTGATTTCTATAAGAGCCTTTCGGCGCCGCCGGAGGGCTGATTCAGGAGATAACGCATATGACCGATTTATTTGAAAAATCCATCCATACGCTGGAACTGCCCCGGGTGCTGGATATGCTGGCAAACGAGGCCGTGACCGACGAGGGCAAGGAGCTTTGCCGGAACGCCCGGCCTTCCGCCGACCGGGCGGAGGTGCTCCGGCTCCAGAAGCAGACCTCCGCCGCCGTTGATATGCTGGTGAAGCGGGGCACGCCCAGCTTTTCCGGCGTCCGGCCGGTGGCCGCAGCCCTCCAGCGGGCGGATCGGGGAGGTTCGCTGAACACCCGTGAGCTGCTGGACATCGCGCAGGTGCTGCGCTGCGCCCGGAGCGTGAAGGAGTACGGCACCGGCGAGACCACGGGCAAGACCGTGCTGGACGGATACTTTTACAATCTGTCCGCCAACCGTTTTCTGGAGGACAAGATTACCGGCTCCATCCTCAGCGAGGAGGAGATTGCGGACTCCGCGTCCCCGGAACTTGCGGATATCCGGCGGCACATCCGGGCCGCCGCCAGCAAGGTGCGTGACGTGCTCAACCGGCTCATCTCGTCCAACCAGTCCAAGTATCTGCAGGACGCCATCATCACCATGCGGGGGGGCCGCTACGTCGTCCCGGTGAAGAGCGAGCATAAAAACGACATTCCCGGACTTGTTCACGACGTGTCCGGTTCCGGCGGCACCTTCTTCATCGAGCCAATGGGCGTAGTGAATGCCAACAATGAGCTGCGGGAGCTTCAGGCCCGGGAGGAAAAGGAGATTGAGCGCATTCTGGCGGAGCTGTCTGCGGACTGCGCCGGGTTCAAGGACGGCATCCAGCAGGATTACGAACTGCTGGTGGCGCTGGATGCCATTTTTGCCCGGGGCCGCCTGTCCACCCGGATGGGGGCCATGGAGCCGGTGCTGGGGAACAGCATCGAGCTGCGCCGGGCCCGGCACCCGCTGCTGGACCAGAAGACCGCCGTGCGCAACGATCTGGCGCTGGGCAAGGACTTCGACACCTTGGTCATCACCGGCCCCAATACCGGCGGCAAGACCGTCACCCTGAAAACACTGGGCCTGCTGACCCTCATGGCTCAGTGCGGGCTGCATATTCCCGCCGCCGACGGCTCTGCCGTCAAGGTGTGCTCCATGGTCATGGCTGACATCGGTGACGAGCAGTCCATCGACCAGTCCCTGTCCACCTTCTCGTCCCACATGGTGAACATCGTCTCCATTCTGGAGCAGGCAGACGACAACGCCCTCATTCTCTTCGACGAGCTGGGCGCGGGCACCGACCCGGTGGAGGGCGCGGCGCTGGCCGCCGCCGTCATCGAGTCCGTCCGGGCCATGGGCTGCCTTGTGGCGGCCACCACCCACTATGCCGAGCTGAAGGTGTATGCCATGTCCACCCCCGGGGTGGAGAACGCCTCCTGTGAGTTTGACGTGGAGACGCTGGCCCCCACCTACCGGGTGCTCATCGGCGTGCCCGGCAAGTCCAACGCCTTTGCCATTTCCAGGCGGCTGGGTCTGCCTGACTACATCATCCAGAAGGCCGCCGACCGCATCGACGCGGAAAACGTCCGATTTGAGGATGTGCTCAGCCAGCTGGACATCCAGCGGCAGGCCATGGAGCGGGAAAAGGAAAAGGCAGAGCAGCTCCGCCGGGAGATGGAGTCCGCCAAGGCTCAGGCCGACCAGTACCGGGAGCGCATTGAGGAGGAGCGCCGGAAGGCCACGGAAAAGGCTCAGGCCGAAGCCCGGGCCATCATCGACGAGGCCCGCGACACGGCGGACAGGGTGTTCAAAGAACTCAACGAAATGCGCCGCCGTCAGGAAAAGGCCGGGGCGGGCGTGGACGACAACGAGCAGCGGGCGGAGCTGCGCCGGAAGCTCAACGAGGCGGAGAACAATCTGGGCGGCCGGAAAGAGAACCTGCCCCCGCCGCCCCCCACCCGGGACGCCGTAGTGGGCGATCTGGTGGAGATCGTGAAGATGGGTACTCAGGCGGAGGTCACCGCCGTCAACAAGGACGGTACGCTCCAGCTTCAGGCGGGCATCCTTAAGCTCAAGGCCGGTCAGGAGGAAGTCCGGGTGCTGGAGAACGCCACCGAGCGGAAAAAGCAGAGCGAAAAGGACAAAAAGCGCCATTCCGCCACAGTGAAGCACGAGTTCCGGGCGGCGGCCGCCAAGGCGGAGCTGGACATTCGGGGCATGATGGTGGACGAGGGGCTGGCCGCGGTGGATCAGTTCCTCGACAACGCCCTGCTGGGCAAGCTGGAGACGGTGACCATCATCCACGGAAAAGGCACCGGCGCCCTGCGCAAGGCGGTGCGGGAGCACCTCAAGCGCAGCCGCTACGTGAGGGAATTCCGCCCCGGCGTCTACGGCGAGGGAGAAGATGGTGTTACCGTGGTGACGCTGAAATAAATTCCCGTTTCGCTGGATAAAACGGAAGTGCCGGAAAATATTGCGTATGAACGGTTTCAACGAAGCCCATGTGTTCAATTTGTGAAAAATGCCATTGACGGAATAGATTAAATTTGGTATTCTAACAGCAGACAAAATGGTGAAGCTGCGAACGCTTAACGGCTCTGTGTCTCAATTATAAGTGGGGGGAACCTAACTATGTTTATGAAAGAAGCGACTGTGAACAATCAGGTGGGCCTGCACGCCCGTCCTGCTACGTTTTTTATTCAGAAAGCAAATGAGTTCAAGAGCTCTATCTGGGTCGAGAAGGATGAGCGCCGCGTTAACGCCAAGAGCCTGCTGGGCGTACTTTCCCTGGGCATCGTGAAGGGCACAACCATCTCCCTCATCGCCGATGGCCCCGATGAGGAGGACGCCGTCAATGCGCTGGTGGAACTCATCGGCTCTGACTTTTCCGAGTAAATAAACAGAACCTTCAAAAAGCGCCGCTTTTTGCGGCGCTTTTTTCTTCGTGTGACAGAAAACTGCATTTGAAAGGATGGGACCGCCGTGCGCGTCATTACCGGTTCCGCCCGGGGCAAGCGCCTGCGCGAGCTGCCCGGGCTTGATACCCGCCCCACCACCGACCGGGTGAAGGAGGGACTGTTCAACGTCATCCAGTTCGACATCGAGGGCCGCCGGGTGCTGGATCTGTTTGCTGGAACAGGCCAGCTGGGCATCGAAGCTCTGAGCCGGGGCGCGGTCTTCTGCGACTTTGTGGACAGCGCTCCCGCCGCCATGAAGGTTGTTCGGGAAAATGTCCGTTCCTGCGCGCTGGAGGAGCGGGCCGCCTTCCATCAGAAGGACTTTCTTTCCTTCCTGTCCACCGCATCCGGAAAGTACGACCTGGTGTTTCTTGACCCGCCCTATGCCTCCGGAAATCTGGAACGGGCGCTGGAATGCATTACGGAGATTGACATTGTGTCCCGAAATGGTATAATAATCTGCGAAAGTCCGGCGGATCACAGTCTGCCGGATCTGCCCGCCCCCTATGAGAAGGGGCGTGACTACCGGTACGGAAAGATTAAGCTGACACTGTACCGCAGGAGTGTTTGAATATGAAACGAGCCATTTATGCCGGCAGCTTTGATCCCCTGACTCTGGGCCACCTGAACATCATCAAGCGGGCTGCCGCCATGTTTGACGAGCTGATTGTCTGCGTCAGCGTCAACTCCAGCAAGTCAGGCGGGCTGTTCACGCCGGAGGAGCGCATGGAGCTTATCCGCCGGGTGACGGCGGATCTCCCCAATGTAGAGGTGGACTGCTGCCGGGAGCTGCTGGCCGCTTACGCCAGAAAGAAGCAGGCCCGGGTGCTGGTTCGGGGCCTTCGGGCGGTGTCCGACTACGAGACGGAGATTCAGATGGCCATGGTCAACGCCAAGCTGTACTCCCGGCTGGATACGGTGTTTCTGTACACCAGCCCTAAATACGCTTACCTCAGTTCCTCCGTGGTGAAGGAGATGGCTCGGTACGGGGCGGATCTGTCCGATTTCGTGCCCCGTCAGATTATTCCGGACGTAAGGGAACGAATGGATCATGCCATTAAAAAGAAAGAGGAGTGAATGTCATGGCAACCGGTGTGGAAGAACTGGTGGATATGCTGTTCGATATGATCGATGAGGCGAAGAACGCCCCACTGAGCAACGGAAAATGCGTCATCGAGCGGGACAAGGCGCTGGATCTGCTGGATGACATCAAGGCCCAGTTCCCGGTAGAGCTGGCTGAGGCGCGGAAAATCCTCAACGCCCGCAACGAGTATGTGGCCGCCGCTAAGCGGGAAGCGGAGGAAATTCGCAAGCGCGCGGAGATCGAGGCAAAGCAGATGGTGGACGAGAACCAGCTCATGTCTCAGGCTCGCCAGCGGGCCAACGATATGGTGGCTCAGGCCGAGGGAAAGGCCAAGGAGGTTCGCCACGCTGCAAACGAGTACTGCGAGGATGTTCTGCGCCGGACGGCAGAGGCTCTGGCCGATGCCCACAGCGAAATGAATCAGGTTCGTGCTCGGTTCCACACCGCCGCGGGCAGCAGTGCTCCCGCCCCCGCCGCCAACAGCCGCGTGTACGACGTGGAAGCGGAGAAATAAAGCGACAGAATTTTTCCGGATTTAATTGACATAAAAAATCGGCACATAATTATGTGCCGATTTTTTTATGCTTTTGCATGGAAATTACAAGATATTGTGGATGAGAAACAAATATGACACAAGAATCTGCGTTCAGATAAAATTCAGACAGTAGAACGCATGTTTTAGTGCACGAAAAGGCCCGGAAAGCCCTGCTGCCGCTCATTTTTTCTGAGAAAAAGTGCTTGCTTTTTGAAAAGGAAGAGGGTATACTAAAACCACAATTGGAGTGAAATGGAGTAGTCTATCCATAAATCGGAGCAGATTGGAGGGAACGGCATGACCGGCACCTATGAGCACAGCATCGACAACGCCGGCCGTCTGATCGTTCCCGCCAAGCTCCGGGAGGAGCTGGGCAGCACATTTTATCTGGCTGTGGGCGTTAAGGAGAACCTGACGCTCTACCCGCTGGCCGCGTGGAACAAGCTTCAGGAGCGGGTGGCGGGTCTCACCACGGCACAGGCCTCATCCATGGACCTGTTCTTTGCCTCCGCTCAGCTGTGTGAGGCGGACAAGCAGTGGAGGTTTCAGGTGCCCGGCTATCTGAAGGATTACGCTAAAATTGACCGGGACGTGGTCATCACCGGCAACAACGATCGCGCCCAGATCTGGAGCGCCGACAGCTGGAAGGAAAAGACCCGTCAGCAGCTCAATCCCGAGAACATCGCGAAGCTGTTGGAAGGGCTGGGAATCTGAGCCATGGAATATACACACAAGCCCGTTCTGCTCCGCGAGTGTATCGAGGGGCTGAACATCAGACCGGACGGCATTTATGTGGACGGCACGCTGGGCCGGGCGGGGCACTCCCGGGAGATCGTTTCCCGGCTCACCACCGGGCGGCTCATCTGCATCGACCGGGATCAGGCGGCGCTGGACGCGGCTCCCGGGCGGCTGGAGGGTCACATGGACAAGGTGACCCTCGTCCACGGCAACTTCGGCAATATCGCGTCAATTCTCGACGATTTGAATGTTCCTGCAGCGGACGGGATGCTTTTTGATCTGGGCGTCTCCTCCCCTCAGCTGGACGACGGCTCCCGGGGCTTCTCCTACCTGCAGGATGCCCCGCTGGATATGCGGATGGATCAGTCTGCCGCCCTGACGGCCTATGACGTGGTCAACGGCTGGAGTCAGGAGGAACTCAAGCGCATCCTCTGGCAGTACGGCGAGGAGCGCTATTCCGGCCTTATCGCCGCCGCCATCGTGAGACGGCGCTCGGACAAGCCCGTGGAGACCACGGGAGAACTGGCCGACATCATCCGCGGGGCCATGCCCGCTAAGGCCCAGCGGGAAAAACAGCACCCGGCCAAGCGGTCCTTTCAGGCCATCCGCATCGCCGTCAACGACGAGCTGGGCGAGGTGGAGCGGATGCTGGACAGCGTCCTGCCCCGGCTGAACCCGGGGGGACGGCTGGCGGTCATCTCCTTCCACTCGTTGGAAGACCGTCTGGTCAAGACCGCTTACGCGGGCTGGGCGAAGGGCTGCACCTGTCCGCCGGATTTCCCGGTGTGCGTGTGCGGCAAGAAGCCTCAGGTCAGGCTGGTGGGCAAAAAACCCATCGTGGCCGGGGACGAGGAACTGAACGAAAATCCCCGCGCCCGCAGCGCCAAGCTGCGTGTGGCGGAAAAACTGTAACGGCGCGGCCGGATGGGTCGGTCCGCGCGAAACTCCACGGCAGATCGAAGGAGAACCATTATGGCGACTGAGCGCAGAAGAAGGTATTCCACATACGGCAGCGTGGCCTATCAGCCCCAGTACGACGGCAGTGCGGCGCGTCAGCCCGCCCGCCGGGAGGCCCCCCAGCCCCAGCACCGTCCCCGGGTGCAGCCCCGGGAGCGGGTGGCGGTTCGGCCCAGCGTTGAGGTTCGGGAGCAGGGCGCGGTGTCGCTGTTCGCCATCGCAGGTTTCATGGCGGTGGCGGTGTGCCTGTTCATGGTGCTGTCCGCCGGCATCCAGCTGGTGACGGTGGCCGACCAGACCTATGATCTTCAAACGGAGCTTACCGAGCTGAAGAGCGAGGAGAAGAAGCTTCAGGCGCAGTATGAGCTGGCCTATGACCTTTCTGCCATCGAGGAGCAGATGACTGCCAGCGGCGCCATGGTGAAGGCGTCTGCCGCCAACACGGTGTACCTCGACCTGTCCGAGGCGGACAGCGTTGTCTATTACGAGCGGACCTCCTCCGGCGTCCACGGACTGGTGGATCGGCTGGAGCAGATCTTCAGCAGTATTATGTCATAACCGGGCCGGGATGGAAATACGATTGGAACAGACCCGACAATACAAAAGCGTGGGGGCGTAAGAACGATGGGTGTCTTACGCCCTTTGCCGCTGTTTTGGAGCCGCGGCGGAGTGCAGCCTGATTTTCCCGGTGGGAATCAGAGACGAAAGGAGCAGCCTTGTGGACAAACTCAGAAAGCACAGCAGAAAACAGCAGGACCGCAGGGCAAACCGCAACATTCTGTACCGGATTGTCTTCTTCATGGCGGTGTTCGGCGTGGCGCTGTTCATCCCACTGGTGGTTCAGCTCTGGAAGATCCAGATCACCGAGCACGACACATGGACTGAGCGAGCGGCCAACATCCAGACCCGGGACGTGTCCGTGAGCGCCAGCCGTGGCAGTATTTACGACGCCTCAGGCCGGACGCTGGCCATGTCCGCCACTACCTATAACCTCATCCTCTCCCCGAAGGATCTTATCACCACCATTCAGGCCAAGGCGGAGAACAGCAAGAACTATAAGGACGAAGACGGCAATGTGGACAACGAA
>CAYNEH010000075.1:0-8360 GCA_964396195.1 uncultured Oscillospiraceae bacterium | reverse complement strand
AGCTGGCTGAAGGCCGGGAGAATGCCGCTGCTGCGGGCGAAGAGCTCAAGCTCAAGCTGGCGCTGGGCAAGGCTGAGCTCCCCTCCAAGCTGGACGACGGCTCTGAGGAGCTGCGCCGCCGCTACCGCGAGCAGCTGTCTCAGCTGGAACGTTACAGCCGCCGATTCCGCAAGCATTACGCGCACATGACCGTCAGCAACAAGCGTTACCGCGTAACGCTGGATGACGTGAAGGCTGCCGGTGCGCTGGCCAAGGAAGAGCTGCTCAAGCGCAGGGCCGAGGCGCAGGCCGCCCGTCAGGCCAGGAAGAACGCCAAATAATTTCCGCAAATTGCAAATGCAAGTTGCGTTTCAAAAATATGCCATCATATCTTGAAAAATCGCTGTTTGGGATTATAATAATGGTATAGCTAATTTGATAGACATCAAAGACAGCTTCTTTTATGGCAATAAAACATTAGTCACCAATATCTCCAACCTGCTCTCCAATTCATACGGAACTGATAAAGAGACATAAAAAGCTGCATGAAACATGGTCGCGAAAGATGATCAAGAGTGAGCTAAAATGGCTTTGAAGGGAGAAAAATCAAGTGCTTGTGAGTTCTCCCGTCGATAAAGCCTTTGGATTAACCATGCAAAAAGCATACCGACAGTTTCCCTGCCGGTATGCTTTTGCGCATCAAAAGAGGTGAGAGCGTTTTGAGACATGGGGAAGGGAAGCAACGCCGGCTTCAGGCCGCCCAGATTGTGGCCATTTCCTTCGCGGCGGTGATTTTCTGCGGTACGATCCTGCTGCTGCTCCCGGTGTCCTCCGCCTCGGGGGAGAGCTGCGGGCTGATGACAGCACTCTTTACCGCAACCTCTGCCACCTGCGTGACGGGGCTGGTGCTGGTGGACACGCTGACGGCGTGGTCCTTTTTTGGGCAGACTGTGATTTTGATTATGATCCAGCTGGGCGGTCTGGGCTTTATGACCATCATTTTTCTGCTGTCCCTGCTGGTGCGGCGGAAGCTGTCCCTCAGCCAGCGGCTTATGATGGTGTCCGCATTCAACCTCAATGACATGAGTGATGTGACCCGTCTGCTGCGGGGGGCTCTGCGCACCACCTTTGCCTTTGAGGGGGCGGGGGCTGTCATCCTGACGGTGTGCTTCCTGCCCCGGTACGGGGCGGCGGCCATCTGGAAGGGAATATTCATTTCCGTCTCCGCCTTCTGCAACGCGGGCTTTGACCTGCTGGGCCCGGCGGGGATCGGAAGCCTTTCCTCCTACAACGGCAACCCCATCGTGCTCATTACCGTCGCCGCGCTCATTACCGCGGGCGGCCTGGGCTTTTTCGTCTGGGAGGAAATCAAGAAAAAACGCGCCGTGCGTACTCTGACGCTGTACAGCAAGATCGTGCTGTATATGACGGGAGCGCTGCTCCTGCTGGGCGCGGTGTTCTTTTTTGCTGCCGAATTCCGGAACAGCGGGACGCTGGGCGAAATGCCTGTGTGGAAGCGCCTGCTCAACGCTTTTTTCCAGTCGGCGACCCTGCGCACGGCAGGTTTTTACAGCTTCAATCAAGGCGGTATGACCGACATCTCCTTGGTGATGAGCATCCTGCTCATGCTCATCGGCGGTTCCTCCGGCTCCACGGCTGGCGGCTTGAAGACCGGGACCATCAGCGTCATTCTGCTGGCCACCCGGGCGGGCCTGAGGGGGAGCGAGACAGTGACCTTTCGGGGACGCACCATTCCCCAGCAGAAGGTGCTGTCCGCGGTGACGCTGGTACTGTTCGTGCTGCTGATGTTTATCACAGCGTCCATGGCTGTGGCTCTTGTCGACGGTGTGCCCTATCTGGCGGCGGCCTATGAGACGGCGTCCGCCATGGCCACGGTGGGGCTGACCACGGGCATCACTGCGGGACTGAGCCGTACTACCCACGTTCTGCTGATCCTGCTCATGTATCTGGGGCGGGTGGGGGTGCTGTCCTTCTCGCTGGCATTTCTGTCCCAGAGCCGGGGCCGGAGCAAGCTGAGCTATCCCAAGGTGGACGTTATGATCGGTTAAACGGAAAATACCGGGCGCGGAAGCGCACAGGAGGGCCGTTATGAAAAATTTTGTGGTCATCGGGCTGGGGCGGTTCGGCACTGCCGTGGCAAGAGAACTTTATGAGTTGGGCAACGATGTACTAGGGTTGGACACCAACAGCGAGAATGTGGAGAATATTGCCGACTATGTGACCCATGCCGTCACCGGTGACGGCCGGGATCCGGAGGTGCTCCGGGCACTGGGGGTGTCGGACTATGACTGCGCCGTGGTTGCCGTGGGCAGCGACGTGGGCAGCAGCGCCCTTATCACCATGCGGCTGAAGGAGGCCGGGGTGTCTCAGGTGGTGTGCAAGGCCCAGAGCCATGTCCACCAGCGGCTGCTGGAGAAGATTGGCGCTGACCGGGTCATCTTCCCGGAGCACGAGATGGGCATCAAGGTGGCGCAGGGGCTGGCCCGCTCAAACATCCTGAATTTTATTGAGCTTTCGCCGGAGTACGGCCTTGTGGACGTGGATCTGCCCCGGGGCTGGGCGGGCCACACCATCCGGGATCTGGACATCCGGGCAAAGTACAAGGTCAACGTCATTGCGGTGCGCCGGGGCAGCAATTTTCATGTCTCTCCCGGGGCGGACTGGATCATAATCGAGGGCGACAAGCTGGTGGTGCTTGGCGCGGACAGCGACATCGCGGCGCTGTGCAAACGATGAGCCGGGAGCGGATCACCAGCCGGAGCAACCCGCTCATTTCCCGGCTGAGAAAGCTGAAGAGCAGCCGTGCCCTTCGGCGGGAAGAGGGCGTTTTTCTATGCGAGGGGCCAAAAATGCTGGAAGAGGCCCTGCGTTGGAACGCGGAAATTGAGCTTGTCCTGTGTGAGGAAGGTGCGGCGCTGCCAACGATGCACGCGCAGACGCGGGTGGTTGAGGTTCCTGCGGATCTGCTGGCCGCCGCAGCGGACACTCAAACGCCGCAGGGCATCGTCTTTCTCTGTAAGATGGGCAGCTCGGCTCTGCCAGATCGCCTGCCGGGGCAGCGGTTTCTGGTGCTGGACGGCCTTCAGGATCCGGGGAATGTGGGTACCATCTGGCGCTCCGCCGATGCCTTCGGGGCGGATGGAATTATTTTGTGCAATGGCTGCGCCGATCCGTGGGGGCCCAAGACCGTGCGGGCCACCATGGGGGCGGTGTTCCGCCTGCCGGTGTGGGAGTGCGGTTTGAATGAGCTGTCGGAGCAGCTGCGCTCCCAGCGGATTCCTATGTATGCCACCGCTCTTCGGGAGGATACGGAGGACGTGCGTGCAATAGACCTCTCCCGGGCGGCGGTCATCATTGGCAGCGAGGGAAAGGGTGTGTCCCGTCAGGCGCTGGAGCTGTGCGAAAAGACGGTGAAGATCCCCATGCGCCCCCGGTGCGAGTCACTGAATGCGGCGGCAGCGGCGGCAGTGGTGCTCTGGAAAATGTCGGGGGAGTCTTTGTAACTCAAATGAGCGGATAAGGAGGACGGCATATGTCCAACCTGAAATACTGGCTCTGGCTCACCCGGCGGAAAGGACTTCCGGGGTCAGATCAGCTCCGGGTGCTGGAGCATTTCGGCTCGCCGGAGGGAGCCTATTTCGCCGACGAGGGCGCATACGCTCTGGTAGAGGGCCTGTCAGAGGGGGCTCGCCGCGCCCTCAATGATAAATCCATGATCGAAGCGGACAAAATACTGGGCGACTGCGACCGGCTGGGCATTCATATCACCACCATGCAGGACGCAATCTATCCCGAGCGCCTGAGAGCCATCCATCAGCTGCCGTTGGTGCTGTACTGGAAGGGCCGGGAGGTGGCCATAGATGAGGAAGCCGCCATCGCCATCGTGGGTACCCGGGATGCAACGCCCTACGGTATCCGCGCTGCGGGACAGCTGGCGCTGAATCTCACCCGGGCGGGAGCACTTATCGTGTCCGGCATGGCGCAGGGCATCGATGCGGCGGCGGTGCGCGCGGCGCTGAAGGCCGGCGGGCCGGTAATCTCCGTACTGGGCGGCGGCATCGACGTTGTCTATCCCAGATACCATCGGGATCTGTACGCGGACGTGGCCGCGGCGGGAACGCTCATCTCGGAGTACCCGCCGGGGACGGAGACAAAGGGCTCCCATTTTCCGGTGCGCAACCGCATCATCAGTGGACTTTCCGTAGGTGTCGTGGTGGTGGAAAGCCCTCGGAGCGGCGGAAGCCTCCTGACTGCAGGCCACGCGCTTGATCAGGATCGGGAGGTGTTTGCGGTGCCCGGCCCCATCGACGCGGAGGACAGCGAAGGGACGAACCGGCTCATTCAGGAGGGGGCGGCCAAGCTTATCCTGAACGCGGGCGATGTGATATGCGAATTTGTGGATCGCTTCCCCAATAAATTCGGGAAATACCGCCCGCTGACTGAGGAAGCCCGTGAACAGCGGCTGGAGGATTATACCCCGCCGAGGCCGGAAAAACCGGCAAAAGTCCCTGCAGCCGACCGGCAGCCGGAAGAAAAAGCGGTTGACAATCCGGTTGACGTAGAATATATTGACTGGAAGGATTACAAAGAAAAACTGACTGACGACCAGCGGGACGTCCTGCTGGCGCTGGCGGACGGCCCCATGGTGGCGGACGATCTGGTGGAGAAGCTCCAGATTCCGGCCCGGCGGGTTCTTGCGGCCCTGACAATTTTGCAGGTGCAGGGTCTTGCGGCGGAGGAACAGGGGAAACGCTTCTGCGCCGCGGTCAGATTGAAAATGGAGTAATGCAACGTATGGCAAAAACAAACTTAGTGATCGTGGAGTCTCCGGCCAAGGCCAAGACCATCAGCAAATACCTTGGCCCGGGCTATCAGGTCAAGGCGTCCATGGGCCATGTCCGCGACCTGCCCAAAAGCAAGCTGGGTGTGGACGTGACCACATTTGAACCGGACTATCAGAACATCAAGGCCAAGGAAGAGACCATCGCGGAGTTGCGGAAGGCGGCAAAGGCAAGCGATATGGTCTATCTGGCCACCGACCCAGACCGCGAGGGAGAAGCCATTTCATGGCATCTTCAGTCGGTGCTGGGCGTGCCCGCGGACAAGACCTGCCGGGTGACATTTAACGAAATCACTCGCAAGGTGGTCACCGAGTCCATTGCCCACCCGCGTCAGATTGACCAAAATCTGGTGGATGCCCAGCAAGCTCGCCGGGTGCTGGATCGCATTGTGGGCTACCAGCTCTCCCCACTGCTGTGGAAGAAGGTTCGCCGTGGCCTGTCAGCCGGACGAGTCCAGTCCGTGGCCACCCGCCTTGTTGTGGAGCGTGAGGAGGAGATTCGCGCGTTTCAGCCCAAGGAGTACTGGTCCATCACTGCTGATCTGTCCCGCATTGCCCCGAATTTCGGCGGCTTCAAGGCGGATTTTTATGGTACGGACAAGAAAATGGAACTGGGCAGCGCCGACGAGGTGGAGCAGGTGATTCGCGCGGTGGAGCACGCGCCCTTTACCGTCTCCGCTGTCAAGCGACAGGACAAGAGCCGCAACCCGGCACCGCCCTTTATCACCTCCACCCTTCAGCAGGAGGCGTCCCGCAAGCTGAACATGACACCCCGGCGCACCATGTCCATTGCTCAGCAGCTGTATGAAGGCGTGGACATCGCGGGGGAGGGTACCGTGGGCCTGATTACCTATATGCGTACTGACTCCCTGCGCCTGTCCGAGGAGGCGCTGGCCGCAGCTAAGACCTTTATCGAGAGCCGCTACGGCAAACAGTATTATCCCGCTAAGACGCGGCGGTTCAAGGCTAAGGACAATGCGCAGGATGCACACGAGGCCATCCGGCCCTCCGATGTGCGGCTGACGCCGGAGGACGTGAAGAAGGACCTTACCGGCGAGCAGTATCGGCTCTACAAGCTCATCTGGAGCCGTTTTCTGGCCTGTCAGATGGCCCCGGCGGTGTATGACAACGTATCCATCGAGGTGACGGCAGCGGACTATCAGTTCCGCGCCAGCCACTCATCCCTGAAATTTTCCGGCTTTACCGCTGTCTACGAAGAGGGGCGTGACGATGATGAGGAAGCGCCCCAGTCCCCGCTGCCCGACCTGAAGGAAGGGGAAGCTCTCAAGCTCAACGGCTTTGAGAAGAATCAGCACTTCACCCAGCCCCCCACGCGATTTACCGAGGCTACCCTCATCCGCGCACTGGAGGAAAAGGGCATCGGACGCCCCTCTACCTACGCCCCCACCATTTCTACCATCACTGACCGAGAGTACGTGGTCAAGGAGGGCAAGCACCTGCGGCCTACGCCGTTGGGTGAGGTGGTCACCGGCCTAATGAAGGATAAGTTCCCAGACATCGTTGACACCGCCTTTACCGCCCAGATGGAAGAAAAGCTGGACGAGGTGGAGGCCGGCAACGTCCAGTGGAAGCAGGTGCTGGGTGACTTCTACGGCGGCTTCGAGGCAGAGCTAAAAAAGGCAGAGAGCGACCTTGACGGCGAGCGCATCAAGGTGCCCGACGAGGTGACGGAGGAGATTTGCCCTCAGTGCGGGCGGAATCTTGTGGTGAAGTCCGGTCGGTTCGGCCGCTTCCTTGCCTGCCCCGGCTGGCCGGAATGCAACTTTACCATGCCGCTGGTGGTTGAAATGCCCGGCAAGTGTCCCAAGTGCGGCGGACGGCTGGTAAAACGAACCGGAGTGAGCCAGAAGACCAATAAACAGTACAACTATTACTGCTGTGAGTTTCTTAACAGTAAGGACATGAGCCGTCGCTGCGATTTCCGGACGTGGGATGTGCCAGTGAAGGACAATTGCCCGGTGTGCGGTCAGACCATGTTCAAGAAGTCTGGACGTGGTTTCAAGCGGCCCTTCTGCATCAATCCGGAGTGCTCCAACTTCACGCCGGAGGAAAAGCGGGGCGGCTATGTAAAGAAGGAGACGGCCAGCGCGGATGCCGCCGCGGCGGAGAGCACATCTGAGAAGAAGCCCGCCGCAAAGAAAAGCGCGGTGAAAGAGAAGACTGCGAAAAAGCCCGCAGCCAAGAAATCCGCATCGGTCAGGACATCTGCGGCAAAAAAGACGTCCACCAAGACCACAACGAAAAAGCCTGCCGCGAAAAAGGCAGCTCCGGCGGCGGAATAAATCTGCCGGGCCGGTTTGACCGGATGATTCCACGCAAAGGACAGTGACTATGAACGTAACAGTAATCGGTGCCGGACTGGCGGGCTGTGAAGCAGCCTGGCAGCTGGCCGAGAGGGGCATTTCCGTGACGCTGAAGGAAATGAAGCCCCATAAAATGACGCCGGCGCACCACAGCGCGGGCTTTGCGGAGCTGGTCTGCTCCAACTCGCTGCGGTCGGATCAGCTGGAGAACGCAGTAGGTCTGCTCAAGGAAGAGCTGCGCCGCTGCGGCTCCCTCATCCTGCGCTGTGCTGATGAGACCCGGGTGGAGGCCGGCGGCGCACTGGCAGTGGACCGTGAAGGGTTTTCCAAGGCGGTTACCGATGCTATCCGCAACCACCCCAACATCACGGTGGAGGAAGGGGAGGTAACGGCCATCCCGGAGGGGGAGGTCATCGTGGCATCCGGCCCGCTGACCTCCGATGCGTTGTCGCAGGCCATCAGCGATCTGTTTCCGGAGAGTTGCTACCTGAACTTTTTCGACGCGGCGGCCCCCATTGTGACCTTTGAGAGCGTAGACATGAATCATGCATGGTTTGCATCCCGATATGACAAGGGAACGGCAGATTACATCAACTGTGCCATGAGTGAGGAAGAGTATCTGGACTTCTGGAAGGAGCTGTGCGATGCCGAAGAGGCAGAGGTCCACGGTTTTGAGGACAAGAACGTGTTTGAGGGCTGTATGCCGGTGGAGGTCATGGCCCGGCGCGGGGTGCAGACTCTGTGCTACGGCCCGCTGAAGCCCAAGGGTTTGCCAGACCCAAAGACAGGGCAAGAGCCTTACGCCGTGGTGCAACTCCGCCGGGATAATGCCGACGGTACACTCTACAACATTGTTGGCTTCCAGACCCATTTGAAGTGGGGTGAGCAGAAGCGGGTGTTTTCCATGATCCCGGCGCTAAAAAACGCAGAATACGTGCGCTACGGCGTCATGCACCGGAACACCTATCTGGATTCTCCCCGCCTGCTGGACCGGTACTACCGGGTTCGGGGACAGGAGCGCATCGCTTTCGCCGGACAGATCACCGGCGTGGAGGGCTATGTGGAGTCCACCGCCTCCGGCTTTGTGGCCGGGACGGAGCTTGCCCGGCGGTTGCTTGGGCAGGATCCGCTGGATTTTCCGCAGGAGACGGCGCTGGGTGCGCTGGCCCTGTATGTGAGCAACGCCACCGTGGGTG
>CAYNEH010000074.1:0-8369 GCA_964396195.1 uncultured Oscillospiraceae bacterium | reverse complement strand
AACGCCGTTTTTCTGGAATTACACGGCATACGCCGTGTGAATAAACCGCAAAGCGTTTTATTCAATAAATATTATTGTATCACAGCTTTTCCTCCGTGAAAAGACAAAACCTCACAGAAGCCCGCATAAAACGGGCCTCTGTGAGGAAAATGCATCAGTTACGACCAGAGCCAGAGCATCACCGCAATGGCGATGCCCAGACCCACGATGAACACCAGCGCGATGAGCAGCGCCGCCCGCAGCGCGCCGAAGATATACATCCGACGCTCCTCCGGGGTGAACCGATCCGGCTCTTCCCATGGGCGATCACTCCGCTCCGGCTGTTCCGGAGCGGTCTTGGGCTTTTCAGCCGGAGCCTGTCCGCCCATGCCGAAGAGACTGGGGCGGCCCACGCCGCTCATATCGGCAATGGTGCGGCCGTCGTCATCGTCGTAAACCTTTTTCCTGCGCGCCATTTATTCGTCATACAGGTGGCAGACCACGTAGTGGCCCGGCTCCACCTCGCGTTGTACGGGCGCTTCCACCTTGCAGCGCTCCATACAGTGGGCACAGCGGGTGTGGAACTTGCAGCCGGAGGGGGGATTGGCCGGGGACGGGATGGAACCTTCCAGCACGATACGGTTCATCTTCGCTTTGGGGTCCGGAATGGGGATAGCGGAGAACAGAGCCTCAGTGTAGGGGTGAAGCGGGTTGCGGAAAATGTCCTCGGTGGAGCCGTACTCCACCAGACTGCCCAGATACATGACGCCCACGGTGTCGGAAATGTGCTCGACCACGGACAGGTCATGGGAGATGAACAGATAGGTCAGCTTGTACTGCTCCTGAAGCTCACGGAGCAGATTAATGATCTGGGCCTGGATGGACACGTCCAGAGCGGAAACCGGCTCGTCGCACACCACGAACTCGGGATTCAGGGCCAGAGCGCGAGCGATGCAGATACGCTGGCGCTGGCCGCCGGAGAACTCATGGGGGTAGCGGTCCTTGTGGTAGGGCTGAAGGCCGCAGTTATCCATGACCTGATCGATATAGTCGTCAAACTCCGCCTTGGGCACCAGGTTGTGCTCCCGGACGGCCTCGCCAATAATCTCGCCCACGGGCAGACGGGGAGACAGAGAGGAGAACGGATCCTGAAAGATGATCTGCATCTTGGTGCGCAGAGCGCGCATCTCCTTGGCGGACTTGTCGTACACCTCTTCGCCGTTGAACAGCACCTGACCGCCGGTCTTGTCGCCGGACAGGCGGAGGATGGTACGGCCGGTGGTGGTCTTGCCGCAGCCGGACTCGCCCACAAGCCCCATGGTGGTGCCCCGCTTCAGGTTGAAGGTGATGCCGTCCACGGCCTTGACATAGCCCACGGTCTTGGACACCATGCCGCCCTTGATGGGGAAGTACTTTTTCAACTGATTAACCATCAGGATATACTGAGGATCATAGGTCACGGGGGTGAAGTTGTTGTCGATGACGAGCGAGGACTTCTTCGCCTCATTTTTTTCGTTTTTCTGGTTGGCCACTTATTCCGCCCCCTTTTCATTCTCAGCGCCGTCGGCAATCTCTTCCTCCACGATCTCTTCCAGATCGGGCCGCTTGCCGTCGTAGTAGCGGTAGCAGGTCACCTTGTGAGTGGGACTCAGGCTGATCTCGTGGGGATACTCACCATCACAGCCCTCCACGCACATCTCGCAGCGATCCTTGAAGTAGCAGTAGTCCGGCATGTTCACGGGGTTGGGCACCTTGCCGGGGATGGAGTACAGCTTTTCGACCTTCTTGCCCACAACGGGCTTGGAGGCCATCAGACCGATGGTGTAGGGATGGGCGGGATGCTCGAAGATCTCTTCGGCGGTACCCTTCTCAACGATGCGGCCGGCGTACATGACAACCACGTAGTCCGCCATCTCGGCGATGACGCCCAAATCATGGGTGATGAATATGATGGAGGAGTTAATCTTGTCCTTCAGCTGACGGAGCAGATCCAGCACCTGGGCCTGAATGGTCACGTCCAAAGCGGTAGTAGGCTCGTCAGCGATGATGACCTTCGGGTTGCAGGCCAGAGCCATGGCAATCATGACGCGCTGGCGCATACCTCCGGACAGCTCGTGAGGGAACATCTTGTAAACGCCCTCGCTGTTGGCGATGCCCACCATTTCCAGCAGCTCGATGGTGCGGGCCTTGATGTCCTCCTTGCTCTTGCCTTCGCCCTCGTGAAGGGCGATGACCTCGTCCACCTGATCGCCGATGCGGAACACCGGGTTCAGGGAGGTCATGGGCTCCTGAAAGATCATGGACACAAAGTTGCCCCGCAGGTGCTGCATCTGCTCGTTGGGCACCTTGGTGACATCGTAGGCCTTGTCGCCCAGATTCAGACGAATGGCGCCGTCCACCACCTGACCCTGCGGCCGCTGGAGCAGCTGCATCAGGGACAGGCTGGTCACGGACTTGCCGCAGCCGGACTCGCCCACAACGCCCACGGTCTTGCCGATAGGAACCTCAAAGGTGACGCCGTCCACGGACTTGACTACGCCGGTGTCGGTGAAGAAGTAGGTGTGGAGGTTATCGAACTCCACCGCGTTGTTTGGGTCGTGCATCTCGGTGAGATACTCGGACTCGGGTACGTTCTTGCGTTTGCGCTTTTTCTCGAACTCATTGGTGATGCGGCGATTCTCCTTGGAAATCCGACGGGACTCTTTTGCGGAGAGATAACCGTCATTCTGCTTCTTAGACATATTTTCTCTCCTCCCTTTACCGTTTCATCTTGGGGTCGAAGGCGTCGCGCAGACCGTCGCCCACGAAGTTGAAGCCCAGAACCGTCAGCATCAGGCAGATACCGGCGGGGATCCAGATAAACCAATAGCTGGTCAGCACATGCGAGTCGGAAACGTCATTCATGATGTTTCCCCAGGAAGCGAAGGGGAACTTGACGCCCAGGCCGAGGAAGGACAGGGTGGCCTCAGTAATAATGGTGGAGCCAAGGCTCATGGTGCAGTTGACGATGAGCTGAGGAATGACGTTGGGGATCAGGTGACGGAAGATCCGGCGGGAAACGCTGATGCCGCAGGCCTCGGTGGCGGTCATGAACTCCTGCTCACGCAGGGAGAGGATCTGACCGCGAACCAGACGGGCGATGCCCGGCCAGCCGAGGAAGCCCAGAATGAGCATCAGGTACAGCATGCGGATCTGCGGGTCCACGCGCATGCCGTCCATGGCCGCGCCCAGAATGATGATCAGCGGCATGGAGGGGATGCAGTAGAAGATATCGACGATACGCATGATCAGGTTGTCCACCCAGCCGCCGAAATACCCGGAGATACCGCCCAGAATAACGCCCAGCACGGCGGAAATGATGACCACAATGAAGCCGATGACCAGAGACACGCGGCCGCCGTACATCAGACGGGTGAGCATGTCCATACCGTTCTTATCGGTGCCCAGAGGATGGGTCTTGCTGGGATTGGAATAGGCGTCGAACACCCGGGTGGATGTGCCCTCCTTGATGGACCACTGATACTTAGCGGCGTTGTACTCCAGCTGAATCTGGCGCTCCTCGCCGTCCTCATTGACATAAGTGAGCTCGGTCTCGCCGTTGTCCACGGCCTCGATGACCCGCTCCTTGAAGTCCTTGGTGATGACGGTGCCGCTGACCTTGGACTGAATGACGTAGCGGCTGACGTAGGCAATCTCCTCGCCGTTGAGCATCACGCTGCCGTCATCCATGGTGTAGGTCTGGCCGTCGGCGGTAAAGGATGCATCGTTGTTTGCATGAGCCTTCAGGGCGTTGAAAGTAAAGTCAAAGCTGAAGGTCTCGCCGGTCACAGCGGGGTTGACGATGTCCTTGTAGGCCAGCGCCAGCAGCGTCCGGCCCTGAGAGACGGAGTAAAGCTCCTCGCCCTCCTCCGTGATGGTGTAGGTCAAATCCTTGTAGGTGAAGCTGTCATCCTTGCCCATGTGCAGGGTGAGCTGAGCCTGAAGGATCGCGCCGAACTCCTGCCCATCGGCTACCAGATAGCGATACTCGGTGTTCTCGCTCATAGCGGCGTATTCCTTCATCTGAATGTCGTCGCGGTAAAACACCTGATCCTCACCGTAGGGGCTGAGCAGGCCGCCCACAAAGGAAAACAGGAACATGACCGCCAGAATGGTCAGGCCCACCACAGCCAGACGGTTCCGGAAGAACCGCTTCGCTACCAGCGTACCCGGGGAAAGAACCTTAACCCGTCGGTCATCGTTCAGGGAAAGCTGCTCCTCGGAGCCGCCCTCCTGCTGATTTGTCATTTTCTTTTCGTCAGACATGGATAAGCGCCTCCTTTCTTATGCGATGCGGACACGGGGATCGACCACCGCGTACAGAACGTCGGAAATCAGGTTGCCAAGCAACGTCAGAATAGCCAGGAATGTCATATAGAACATGGAGAACGGAATGTCGCCGGCCACCATGGCATTGTAGGAGATGTAGCCAATGCCGGGGATGGCGAACAGGGTTTCCGTGATCAGAGCGCCGGAGAACAGGCCGGGCAGAGCGCCGCCGATGAAGGTGACCAGCGGGATGAGGGTGTTGCGGAAAGCGTGGTGATAGATGACCTTGCGCTCAGGCAGGCCCTTGGCCCGGGCGGTACGGATATAGTCTGCGTTGAGCACCTCCAGCATGTTGGTGCGGACGTAACGCATCCACGAGCCGATGGAGATGAACACCAGCGTCACGATGGGCAGCACCAGATGCTTGGCCATATCAAGGATCTTGCCGAAATCAGAGAGGGTTGCGTAGTCACGGCCGGTGAGACCCACCAGATCAAACCAGCCCAGCTTGACGGAAAAAATCAGCTTCAGCAGAGTGGCAAAGAAGAAAGTGGGCAGGGACATACCCAGCAGAGCTACGGTGGTCACGGTGTAGTCAGTCATGCTGTACTGCTTGGTGGCGGCCACGATGCCCAGAGGTACGGAGATGAGCAGCTCGAACACCAGAGAGATGGCGCCCATGATGAAGGACACCCAGATGACCTCGCTGAACTTCTGGATGACCGGCACGGTGTACTTCCAGCTGTCGCCGAAGTTTCCGGTGCACAGATTCTTCAGCTGCACAAGGAAACCGGGAATAATCCCCAGATCAAG
Source organism: uncultured Oscillospiraceae bacterium (assembly GCA_964396195.1). Lineage (GTDB taxonomy): Bacteria > Bacillota > Clostridia > Oscillospirales > Oscillospiraceae > Enterenecus. The sequence goes on along the minus strand of CAYNEH010000074.1, from coordinate 3,269 downwards.
CCCGTATTGGGCGTTGAGCTGCGCCAGCCATTCCTCATAGGGTTTGGAGCCGGGGGCCTGAGAGAGCTGTCGAGCCATACTCTCCACGTAGGAGCTGGGCAGGCAGCGCATGAGCACGTAGATGATGAATGTCACGAAGAACAGAATCACCACCGACAGCAGCAGGCGTTTGACCAAAAATTTGCGCATAGAATCTCCTCCGTTTTTTGGTAACGGCGCCCCGCGCCCGGGTCAGGCCGTTCCTCATTGTACTAATTCTGCATATCAGGCAGCCGCTCCGACCCGAGCTGTATCAGATCGGCCGTCTCATACGCAGAGTGAGCGACGTGCAGGCTGCCCCGCGGCCGGAAAGCCGCAGGGCAGCCATTGCTTTAAGGTTTACGCTTTACGGGAGCACAGGCAGAAGCCTTACTGCATATCCAGCTTCTCCAGATCGTTGTACCAGCTCCAGTAAGTGGTGATGTCGGGAGTGACAGTGCTCAGGTCAACGCGCTCAGCGGACATGATGATGCAGTTCTGACGCTGATAGACCGGAATCTCAACAGCCCAGTCGGCAACGATGTCCAGGCACTCCTTATACAGAGTCTTGCGGTAGGTCTGGTCGGTGGACTGGCGCGCCATCATGATCAGCTCGTCCAGATCGGCGTCCTTAATCCAGTAGGACTTCTCGTTGGAGCCGCCCTGGCTGTGATAGATCTGATACATGTCGGGGTCGGGAGTGGCTTGCCACGCCATGGCGAACATGTCGGCCTCGCCGGAGTTGACGGCGTTGGTCATCTCGGAGAAGTTGGACATATCGGAGACGATCAGGTTGAAGCCAAGCTCCTTCAGAGCGTCAGAAGCCAGAGTCAGAGCCATGAAGGTGGGGTGATCGCCGGTGCCGCCGCCGCCGATCATGACCTCGGCGTCCATGCGGCCGCCCTCGGGAGCAGCGGTGATCTTACCGTCGGTGATGGTGTAGCCGGCAGCCTCAAAGTAGCCCAGAGCGGCCTCCTTGGCGGCGGCGTACTTCTCCTCGGGAGTCATACCGTCGGTGTAGATGTCGTTGCCGTTCACGTCCACGGAGAAAGCAACCTTGTAGCCCTCGTCAGTAACACGGGGAGCGGCCCAGGAGGTGTCGGAAATGGGGTAGTTGATGACGTTGGCGAACTCACCGTAGTAGGAGTCAACGGCCACGTCACGGTAAACGGCAATCACGGTGGCGATAGCCTTGCGGAGGTCCTTGGAGGCCTCGTCGCCGCCGTCGCCGTCGCCGACCTTCACGCGGTTGGCGTTGAAGCCGACGTAACCGTAGCCCAGGTTGGCCACCAGATCGGTCTCGATGACGTCGCCGGAAATCTCACCGTTGGAGTTAGCCTCCTTGATCTGCTCGGCGGCTTCCTTGGAGTAGGAAGGATCGGTCACGTCGATGGTGCCGGACACGATGCCGGGGATCTTATCCACGTCCTGCATCTCGCGCCAGATGATGGTGTCGATCTTGGGCTCGCCCTTCCAGTAGCCGGCGTTCTTCTGCAGGGTGACAGCGCCGTTGGACCAGCTCTCGAAGGTGTACGGGCCGGAGCCGACGGGGGTAGAGGTGACGGACTTCACGTGGGACAGGTCGCCCTTGGTGAAGCCGAACATGTTGTTGTCGTAGTCGTACTTGTCAGTCTCGCCATAGTAGTGCATGGGGCACACGGTGACGGGGATCTGATAGATGGCGGTGGCGCTGACCTCGGTCAGGGTCAGGGTCATGGAGTAGTCGCCGGTCTTGACGATACCGGAAACGTTGGCGGCGGACTCACCGGTCTGAACGGCCACGGTGTAGTCGGAGTAGGAGTCGCCGATCTCAGCCTCGAGGAAAGCGGAGATGCTGGTGCCGGCGGTCTCGGCATTGATGCCGGAGTCGGAGATGTCGTAGCCATACTTGGCAACGATGGCATTCCAGAAGTCGGCGGCGGTGGCATCAGCAGCCAGTCCGTCGAAGGCCCAGGCGGAAGCGGCGGTAGCGACGTCGTTGGAGTCGGCAGCGTAGCCGGCGGCAACGCAGTAGTCAACGATCTCCTGAGCGAACTTGGCGCCGGCGGCGTTGAAGGCGGTCCAGAAGGTGTTGTACTGATCCTCAGTGTAGAAGTCGTTGGCGGTGTAGCCATCGGGGCCGGCGGCCAGGATCAGGTTCTGGACGGTGTCCATACCGGAACGATACTCCTCCAGGCCCTTGATGGGCAGGGAGTACAGGGTGGAAACGCCATCATAGGCGGGATCCAGCAGCACATAGTAGGTGAAGATGACGTCATCGATGGTCATTTCCTCACCGTCGGAGAAGTTCACGCCCTGCTTCAGGGTGATGTTGTAGTCAACGGTGCCGTCCTCGTTCTCCACAACGTCGCAGTCAGCGATGCCGTAGTAGGTGTAGTCGGTGCCGTTGTAGGCGCGAACCTCGCCCTCGATACCCTTCAGAACGACGGAGCCCTCACGGTCGGTGCCCAGCAGTGCGTCGAACACCATGCCCATGACCTGATTCTCGTAGTCATTCGTGTAGAAGAAGGGAGAGAACTTGCCGTCGAAGTTCTGAGTGCCGACCACCAGAGTCTTGGTGCCGGTCTCATCGCCTGCGGGCTGGCTCTCGGTCACTTCGTCACTGGCCTCGGCGCTGTTGTCGCTCTGCTTATTGCTGCAGCCGGCAAACACGCCCACGCACATGACAACGGCCAGAAGCAGCGCAAGCAGTTTCTTTGCGTTTTTCATGTTGATACTAATCCTCCTTAAATATTTTTGAACAAACGGACTTGCGGCCTCATTTGGCCGCCGATCCGGAGCTCACAATCATTCTGCTTGCATATATGCAAGCAGAAAAAGGGTGCGCACCCTTTTTGCAGTCCGTGTACGGCGTTCAGTTGTCTTTCCGCCCGGAGATTGTAAATATGTATTATATTGTACCGGTTCTCTCGCTGAATGTCAATTTTAATATACCGTAATGCATGAAAAAAAGCTGAAAAAAATACCGTCAATTTGACCAGACGAGCTTTTTTGCTGTACTTTTCCACGCTAACGCAGCACATAGATACAGTGCTGTCACCACCAGAAACGCCGCCGTACCGGCCAGCATTCCCCCTGCACCGTGGATAAACAGATAAACACACTCCCCAGCCAGTGTACACACGCCAAAGATAACGGCCAGCCAGCTCCGAAGGGAAAACTGCTTCACCGTGGCCTTCCATATGTAGTCCCGCATCGGGTCTCCTGCGGCGGACAGGCGGCACATGAGCCACACCACGAAGCCCGTGGTG
>CAYNEH010000073.1:0-8428 GCA_964396195.1 uncultured Oscillospiraceae bacterium | reverse complement strand
GCGAAAAGCTGGGCCGCGGGCGGCATACCACCCGCCATGTGGAGCTGTTTCCTGCTGATGGCGGATTTATCGCTGACACCCCGGGATTTTCCTCCTTTGACGTGGAGGGCGAGATCGTCCGCAAGGAGGATCTCGCTCCGGCCTTCCAGGATTTCCGGCCCTATCTGGATCAGTGCCGGTTCGTGGGCTGCTCCCATACCAAGGAAAAGGGCTGCGCTGTGCTGTCAGCGGTCAAAGTCGGCGAAATTGCAAAAAGCCGCCATGAAAGCTATCTGCGCCTGTATCAGCAGGCAAAGGAACGGAAAGACTGGGAACACTGACGCGTTCACCAAACAGATCACTTTCTCCTGTCCGCCGGTGACCATGGTGACCCGGCGACGCTTGCCGTCGGGTCAGCCCGCCGAAAAGCACAGCCTTGCTGCCTTAACTATTTTGCATGTTTGCGGGGCGAGAAGTGTTTACTGCTGCGCACATGTCGCGGCAGCAAACGGATTTTGTTTCTTTTACCGCCGGGTTGGCGAAACTATGGGATATTTTTCAATGCTCTCACGCGCAGGCATATGCCTGCGCGTTTTTTTATGCCGAAACATATAACTCTCACAATATATGTTTTGTAAAAAGCTGCATTTGAAAAATCAAATTGGCTGGAGTAGAATACAGCCAGAATATAACTTCAGCGATATTTCTTTTTCTGAGATTGCTGAAAAAAGGATCGTGATGGCCTATGGATCTGACCCAGCTGCGATATTTCCAGACGGTAGCGAAAACAGGCAATGTATCAAAGGCGGCGGAGAAGCTTTTTGTGACTCAGCCGAACCTGAGCAAAAGCATAGCGCGGCTCGAAGAAGAGCTCGGCGTCCCGCTGTTTGAGCACCGGAAGGGCAAGATACTGCTCAACGAGTACGGTCGGGTGTTTCTGGGCAGCGTGGAGCTGGCGTTTCATGAGCTTGCCAAGGGCACTCAGACCATTCAGCGGATGTACGAGACCAACCAGCATGTCCTGCGTCTCGGCTGCTGCGTGGACGACTTCTTGCCGGACATGCTTCAGGACTTCACCGTAAAATATCCTGACGTGGGACTGCGTCAGTTCAGCTGCCCCTACGACGATGTAGCGGACAAGCTGCTGGACCAGTCGGCGGACATCATCATCAGCAACAAGCCGCCGGAGAATGAGAATATCAAGTATCTGGAGCTTGGCCGTCAGGATTATGTGCTGCTGATGAACGCGAAGCACCCGCTGGCCGGGCGGGAGGGTGTCTGGCTGGATGACCTGCGGAACGAGAAATTCATCTGCGATTCCTCCCGGATGAACCTCAGCGAGCTGAAGGAAATCTGCCTGAGCCGCGGATTTGAGCCGGAGGTGGCCTATGAAGTGGAGAGCTCCGCACTGATCTACCATCTGCTGCGGCTCAATTCCGGTGTGTCCTTTATGCCCATGCCCCAGCTGCTCAAGATCCGGCGGATCTTCCCGGACAGCGCCGATGAGATTCACATGGCGTATATCATGGACGACATCCCCAAGGCGGTCATCGGCCTTGCGTACCACAGGAGCTTTACCTTCAACCACGCGGCGAACTGCCTGCTGGAATACGTGCGGCAGTTTTTCAAGAACGAGGTGCGCGAGCTGGAAGAGCAGCATCTGATCCCGCATACCCAAAAACCGGAGGCAAGCACAGAACAGTAATAGAGAAAATACGATATCATGAAAGGAGTTTTGCAAAATGGCAGCAGACATCATGGGAAAGGTGGCCGTCGTCACAGGCGGAGCCACGGGAATGGGCCGCGCGGCGGCTCTGGAGTTCGGCCGTCTGGGTGCGAAGGTGGCCGTCGTCACCGGAAGCAACGTGGCCGGAGGTCAGGAGACCGTCCGCATGATCGAGGCGGAGGGCGGCGAAGCCGCTTTCTTCCAGTGCAACATCACGAAGGAAGCCGATGTGGCCGCTATGATCGCCGCGGTAGTTGAGAAGTGGGGCCGAATCGACTGCGCCTTCAACAACGCCGGCGTCGGTCCCGACGGCGTGCGCATCCCCTACGGCCCGCTGACGGAGCTGTCCGAGGAAATCTGGGACAAGGTCATGAACGTCAACCTGAAGGGCACCTTCTTCTGCCTTAAGCATGAGATCATCCAGATGCGCAAGCAGGGCAAGGGCGCCATCGTCAATAACGCCTCCATCGGCGGCCTGCATATGGCCCCAAACTTCGGCGCTTACGGCCCGTCCAAGGCGGGCGTTGTTGCGCTGACCAAGCTGGCCGCTCTGGAATATGCCCATGACGGTATCCGGGTCAACGTTGTATGCCCCGGCCCCACGTTGGGTACCGACCTGATGGCAAACACGCTGGCTACCGATCCCGGCGAGGAAACCGCCCTCAAGGAGCACGTCATCCCCATGGGTAAGCTTGGTACTGCCGAGGACGTGGCTCGGGCCGTGGTCTGGCTCAGCTCTGATCTCTCCGGCCACACCACCGGCCAGACGCTGTCCGTGGACGGCGGCATGCACGCGAAATAACGGGAGCGCGGAACATGGAGCAGATCAATTTTCCAAGCTATGACCTGACAGGAAAGCGTGCGCTGGTCACCGGCGCCGGCAGCGGCATCGGCCAGGCAGCGGCAGTCATTCTGGCCCATTACGGCGCGAAGGTCGCCGTGTGCGACATCAGCCCAGAGCGGGCGAAAGAGACGGTGTCCGCCATCCGCGCCGCCGGCGGCGAAGCTGTCTTGGCCTGCGGCGACGTGTCCAGCGCGGACAGCGTGGCGAAAATCTTCGGTGCCGTGGACGAAGCCTTCGGCGGGCTGGATGTGCTCATCTCCAACGCAGGCATCGGCGGCGATGTGTTGCCCATTCTGGAGCAGTCCGAGCAGGCGTGGGACGCAGTGCTGTCCGTCAACCTGAAGGGAGCGTTTCTCTGCGGCCGTCAGGCGGCGGAGCGGATGATTCGACAGGGGAAGGGCGGGCGGATTATCTTCACCTCATCCATTGCCGCCTATGAGGGCGGCGGGTTTCACGGTCCCTACGGCGCGGCCAAGGGCGGCCTGTGCACGCTGGTGCGTACTATGGCTCACGAGTGGGCGCCCCATAAGATTACCGTCAATGCGGTGTGCCCCGGCCTGACCGCCACCGCCATCAACCGGGAGATCTCTGACGATCCGGAGCTGAAGGCGCAGTTCCTTGCCAAGATCCCGCTGGGCCGGATGGCCAAGCCGGAAGAAATCGCATCGCTGATGCTTTATCTGGCCACCGATGCGGCAGCCTTTATTACAGGGACATCCATCATCGCCGACGGCGGCGCTACCATCGGCGGCTGACGCCGGATACACAGAGGAAGGTGCAGAGCAGTGAGAGAAAATCGTTATCCCCATGTGTTTCAGCCGCTGACCATCCGCGGCTTGACTCTGAAAAACAGGCTTCAATACGCCCCTACCGTGGTGCTCAAATGCACACCGGACGGGCAGGTGGGGCAGGAGATGCTGGACTTTATGGCGTGGCAGGCATCCACCGGCGCAGCCTACATCACCGTCGGCGATACGCCGGTGACCCATGACGAAAACTCCGCGTGGCTGTGTGAGATGAACGTCAACTCCGACGACTGCATTCACGGAATGCACGCGCTGGTGGAGACGGCCCGGAACAACGGCGCGGAGCTGTCGGTGGAGCTGGCCTATGCAGGACGGGGAAACCGCCCCAACGCAGACGGCAGCCCCACAGCGGTGGTGTCCGCCGAGCGGCCGGTGTCACCGGAGCTGAACAACTTGCGCACTATGGATCGCAATGACATGGATTACATGCGGGATCGCTATGTGGACTGCGCCGTGCGCTGCCAGAAGGCGGGCTTCCGGATCATCATGCTCCACTGCGCTCACAACAATTTCCTTGCCCAGTGGCTGTCTCCGGACTCCAATGTCCGTACTGATGAGTACGGTGGAACGCCGGAGAACCGCCGCCGCTACCCGCTGGAGGTGCTCAAGGCCGTCCGGGACGCGGTGGGGCCGAACATGGTCATCGAAATGCGCGTGTGCGCCACCGAGGACACTCCCGGCGGACTGGAGCTGGAGGAATCTCTGGACTTCATGGAGGCCGCGCAGGAGTATGTGGACATCATCCATGTGTCCCGGGGCAACATCTTCACGCTGGCGGGGACATACACCATCCCCACTTACTTTAAGGGCCGCCAGCTCAACGTGGCCTTTGCCGCCGAGGCAAAGAAGCGGCTCCACGTTCCGGTGTGCGTGGTGGGCAACATCACTTCGCTGGAGGAGGCGGAGGAGATCATCGCCTCCGGAAAGGCCGACATCGTGGCCATGGCCAAATCCTACATGGCGGACGGTGATCTGATTCACAAATCTCTGAACGGCTGCGCCGATCAGGTGCGCCCCTGCACCCGCTGCGACCTGTGCGGCAATGCCAACACATACGGTACATCTATGCGCTGTGCCATCAATCCCAGACTGGGCGAAACTGGGGAGATTGAACCCGCACCGGTGAAGAAAAAGGTCATGGTCATCGGCGGCGGCCCAGGCGGCATGATGGCCGCCCAGACGCTGGTTGCCCGGGGGCACAACGTGACCCTGTACGAAAAACAGGACAAGCTGGGCGGTTTGCTCAACGATGCCACTCAGCTTCCTTTTAAGGGCTATATGCGCAATTATCTGGCATGGGACATCAGAACGACCATGGCCTGCGGCGCGAAAATCTGCCTGAGCACCGAGGTCACCGAAGATCTTGTAGCGCGGGAGAACCCGGATGCCGTCATCGTGGCCACCGGCTCCAACTATCTCAAGCCGCCAATCCCCGGCATGGATCATCCCAAGGTCAAGGCCGTCCGTGACGTAGACGGGAAGACCGTGGACGTGGGTGATACCGTGGTAGTGTGCGGTGCGGGTCTGTCCGGCGTGGAGTGCGCACTGGCGCTGGCGCAGGAGGGCAAGCAGGTCACTGTCATCGACATGATTCCGGCGGAGGATTTCTGCGCCACTATGCCAATCTTCAACAAAGCCGACCTCTTTGACCAGCTGGAAAAGGGCGGGGTCAAGCTCGTCGGAAATGTGAAGATCAAAGCCTTTACAGATGCCGGGGTAGAAGCTGTTGACGCGGACGGGAACGACGTTCTCTTCTCGGCAGATGCCTATGTAAACGCGTTGGGTGTCACGCCGGAGAACAAGCTTGGCTTCGCACTGATGCAGAAGTACGGCACTGACGTTTACATGATTGGCGACTGCGCCGGTAAGGGCCGCAACTACATGGATGCCAATCAGGAGGGCTACCACGCGGCCATGCGGATCTGATAAAAAGCAAAAGAAAAGCGGGCAAAATGCCCGCTTTTCTTTTGCTTCTACACTTTCTCCATCAGAACTTCCAGACCGTCCCGGTCAAGGACAGCGACAGAGCGGTACCCCAGCTTCACCAATCCTTCCCGGGAAAGCTCACCCAGCACACGGCTCACTGTTACCCGGGTGACGCCCACGGCCTGCCCGATCTCCTCGTGGGAGCAGGAAATGGGGGAGCCGTCCCGCTCCGCTGGGTAGGACAGCAAATAACGGGCTATCCGCTGGCGCGCAGGGAGGGCGGAACTGTCCACGTGGCCGGACAGCATCCGCACCGTCCGAGCCAGATATTGCAGCATGGGCATGGCAAGCTCCGGGTGGCGGCTGAACAGGCCGTTGAGCTGCTTCCGATTTACGGTATACACCAGACAGGGGGTGACGGCCATGGCAGAGGTCACCCGGGGGCATTCGTCGAAAAACGACGCCTCGCCCATGAGGTCGCCGGAACGGTGGATCGTCAATACCCGCTCCTCACCGGACTGGGTGCTGATGAAGCTCCGAGCCGTGCCGGAGGAGAGGTAGTAGATGTATTCCGGGTATGTTCCCTGTAAATAGATGAATTGCCCGGAGGTATAGCGACGGGGCTGACAGCCCTCAGCAAGTACGCTCCAATCCAAAACCAGCGCCTCCCCACAAAAATTTTTCTTAATTGTATCACAGGTAACATTCTTGATGCAAGACTTCTGTCATACTTGATTTATCAAAAGCGACAACATGGAATATGAGGAGGAATCATCCATGGGAATGACTATGACCCAGAAAATTCTGGCGCGGTCTGCGGGACTGAATCACGTTTCCGCCGGACAGCTCATTGAGGGCAGACTGGATCTGGTGCTGGGTAATGACATCACCACACCGGTGGCCATTACGGAGTTCAACAAAGCCGGGCTTTCCTCTGTGTTCGACAAGGATCGGATCGCCATCGTGCTGGATCACTCCACCCCCTGCAAGGACATCAAGTCAGCGCAGCTGTGCGCAGTGTGCCGTGACTTTGCAAAGCAGTACAGCATCACCCACTTCTACGACGTGGGACAAATGGGCGTGGAGCACGCTCTCATCCCGGAAAAGGGCCTGGCTGCCCCCGGTGAGGTCATCATCGGTGCCGACTCCCACACCTGTACCTACGGTGCGCTGGGCGCCTTTTCCACCGGCGTCGGATCCACCGATATGGCGGCGGGTATGGCCACCGGCCTTGCATGGTTCAAGGTGCCCCAGGCCATCAAGGTCAATCTGGTGGGCAAGCTGGGCAAGTTCGTCAGCGGCAAGGATCTGGTGCTCCATCTCATCGGTATGATTGGGGTGGACGGGGCGCTGTACCAGTCGTTGGAGTTCACCGGCGAGGGCGTTGCGTCCCTTGAGATGGATGACCGCTTCACCATTTGCAACATGGCCATTGAGGCCGGCGCAAAGAACGGCATTTTCCCCGTGGACGACAAGACCATCGCCTATCTGAAGGGCCGGGTGAATCGTGAATACACGGTGTTCACCGCAGATGACGACGCGCAGTACGCGCAGGAGATCACCATCGACCTGTCTGCCCTCCGGCCTACGGTGGCGCTGCCCCATCTGCCCTCCAACACCAAACCGGTGGACGAGGTGGCGGGCAAGCCAATCCAGCAGGTGGTTATCGGCTCCTGCACCAACGGCCGCCTGAAGGATCTGCGGGAGGCCGCAGCCATTCTCAGAGGCAAAAAGGTTGCCAACGGCGTGCGCTGCATCGTCATCCCCGCCACTCAACAGATCTATCTGGACGCCATGAACGAGGGCCTGATCGCCGACTTCATCAATGCCGGCGCGGCGGTGTCCACTCCCACCTGCGGCCCCTGTCTCGGCGGACACATGGGCGTTCTGAGCGACAATGAGTGGGCCATCTCTACCACCAACCGCAACTTTGTGGGCCGTATGGGCCCTACAAGCTCCATGATCATTCTGGCAAGCCCCGCCGTGGCGGCGGCTTCCGCCATCACCGGCGTCGTCACCGACCCGGCTGCTGTCTGAGGAGGGTTATGCAATGAAGGTCTATAAATACGGCGACAACGTGGATACCGATGTCATCATCCCCGCTCGGTATCTGAACGCCCCCGACGAGAAGTCTCTGGCGTCACACTGCATGGAGGATATCGACGCCGCGTTTGCCGGCTCCGTGGAGCCGGGTGACATCGTGGTGGGCGGCAGCAACTTTGGCTGCGGCTCCTCCCGGGAGCACGCGCCCCTGGCCATCAAGGCCTGCGGCGTCAAGTGCGTCATCGCCAAGAGTTTTGCCCGCATTTTCTACCGCAACGCCATCAACATCGGCTTCCCCATCATGGAGTGCCCCGAAGCCGTAGAGGGCATTTCCGCCGGAGATCAGGTGTCCGTGAACTTCAATACCGGCGTTATCGTCAACGAGACTACCGGGCAGAAGTTTCAGGCCGCGCCCTTCCCGGAGTTTGTCAACGGCATCATTGAAAACGGCGGCCTGCTGAAGAGTCTGAAAGCGAGAGGTGTTGCGAAATGAACTTCAGAATTGCATTGATCCGGGGCGACGGCATCGGCCCGGAGATCGTCAACGAGACGGTCGGTGTCATCGACAGGGTAGGGGAGAAGTTTGGCCATACCTTTGAATACGTTGACGTTCTGCTGGGCGGCTGCGCCACCGATGCAGTGGGCAAGAGCTACCCTGACGGCACGGCGGAGCTGTGCAAAAGCTGCGATGCTGTACTTCTGGGCGCGGTGGGCGGCCCCAAGTGGGGCAGCGACAAGCCCGCCGAGCAGCGGCCGGAGACGGCACTGCTGGCCATTCGGAAGGATCTGGGCCTGTACGCCAATCTGCGTCCCGCCGCCCTGCGCCCTGCGCTGGCGGATGCCTGTCCGTTGAAAAAGGAGACTGCCGAAAAGGGCATCGACCTGATGATGGTCCGGGAGCTGACCGGCGGTATCTACTTCGGCAAGCGCGACCGCTATGACACGCCGGACCGGGGCGTGGAATGCACCGACCTGATGGCGTACTCCGAAATGGAGATCGAGCGCATCGGCCGCCGCGCCTTTGAAATGGCTCGCCTGCGCCGGAAAAAAGTGTCCAGCGTGGACAAGGCCAACGTGCTGGAGACCAGCCGCCTGTGGCGCTCT
>CAYNEH010000072.1:0-8429 GCA_964396195.1 uncultured Oscillospiraceae bacterium | reverse complement strand
CGACATGCGCGTGGCAGAAAACACTTCTCGCCCCGCAAACGTGCGCAATGGCCGCTGTTGGCGGACATTGTGTGCGCTGCCGCGGGGCGCAATCCTTCCGTCGGAAAAGGCTTTGCCTTTTTCGACGGGCTGAAAGACCGGAAGGCTTGAAACTCCTTCCGGTCTTTTTGTTTTCCAAGATATGTATATCTTGCACGAAAACTTTTGCTTTTTTGCGCCTATTTTCGTTTTTCTTCTTGATTTCCCACTGAAATCGGTTATAATGAAGGCATCAGCGAACCTGAAAAAAAGCTGAAAGTCAACGACAAGAAGGGAGCATAAGCAATGAAAAAGCATCTCAAGCGGCTCGTTTCCCTGGCAATGGCCGCCTGCATGATGGCCTCTCTGGCCACCGTGGCAAGCGCCAAAACAATCACCCTCAAACCCAGCGGATATCAGCTCGAAGTGAGCGACTACGCGACGGAGCAGAGCGCGAACAGCTCCGCCAGCGGCGGCAACTACAATCTCTTCCGTTATGATGACTTTACCGATCTGGCCGGCGGCCACTACGACAAGCTGAAGGACGCCGTCAACTGGTGGCTGTCCTGCGGTGTGACCAACGGCGGCGAGAGCTGGACCTACTTTGGCGCGGAGTCCAACTTCTACCGCTACGATCTGGCCTTCTTCCTGTACCGCTTCTACGGCATCACCAACGACGACGGCCTGTGGCCCTACGCCGACTTCCCCCACAACCCCCTGTCCGGCACCCACTTCTATAAGTTCACCGACGCGGTCCTCGCCTGCCGCTGGGCCGGCATCATGAACGGCATCGGCAACGACTGCTTCGACCCCTACGGCTCCCTCACCACCGAGGAGCTGCTGACCGTGCTGTACCGCGTGGTCAACTGGTCCCCCGAGATCCTGCCTCAGGAGACCCGGGCCAAGATCGCTGAGTTCGGCCAGTCCGACTACCACAAGACCACCACTCAGATCAACGCCAACTTCCCCGCCTCCGTCACCGCCAAGATCGGCAAGGTGGACGTGGAAGGCACTCTGAAGAAGCTCAACTACTTCCCCAACGGCTCTGTCAGCGAGTGGGCCAAGGAAGCCGTCGCGTTCTTCATTGCCACCGGCCTGTACACCCCGCCCGCCAACTTCAATCCTCAGGACGAGCTGAACAAGATTGAGGTCATCAATATCCTTTATCAGGTGTGCAAGGGCACCGGCGCGCCCCAGACCGATAAGTTCGGTCTCTTCGGCAGCACCACCGTCATGAACGACTATACCAAGGACACCACTGTCAAGGGCGGCAGCTTCACCATCGGCAACCCCGACGAGCCCGTTAAGGGCACCAGCCTCATCGCCGTCCGCAACGGCGCCAAGGTCACCATGGAAGGCGTCTCCATCACCTCCAACGGCGTCGAGGCCGGCAGCGGCTATCAGCTGGCTTACCGCTGGGGCGACTCCCCCACGGTCATCGCCTACGGCAAGGGCTCCGTCCTCACCCTGAAGGACGCCACGCTGGACTTCACACAGACCGTGGAGCGCAACCACGGCGGCCTGATGCCCACCGCCGGCGGCACCATCATCGTGGACAACGCCACCTTCAAGAGCCACCTGTCCTCTATCTCCACCTATAACGGCACCCTGGTTTACAAGAACACCAAGGGCATGACCACCAAGGGCAGCCAGACCGGCCGCACCCACTCCTCCGACTTCTTCAGCGGCGTCACCGTGTACGAGAACTGCGAGCTGAACAAGGGCATGACCGACGACAAGGGCAAGCCGCTGTCCGGCATCGCCTTCAACGACGAGGCCGCCAGCCTGTATATCCTCAACTGCCCGTACTACGGCGCCGGCTTCGGCAACCTCACCGGCGTGGCCACCGCTTATGTGGAGAACTCCACTCTGTACGCCACTCCCACCAACTGCACCAACAACACCTCCATGCTGTCTGACGTGACCTCCTACCGCATGGTCAACAGCACCGTCACCTATCCCGCCGGCATCGCCACCGTGGTCAAGGAAGGCCGTCTGGCCGCCGACTACATCAACTGCGGCGAGATCAAGCTGGAAGGCGATCTGGGCGATTTCAGCCTGAGCGATTACTCCGAGTACGACGGCTATGACATCGTCGTTCTCAACAGCGAGTTCGGCAGCCACTCCACCATGCGCCTGCGTCTGGACGGCACCACCTTCAGCCGCCCGCTGAACGTGTACGTCGCCAAGGGCTGCGACCTGATCGTGGAAGTCGCCCCCGGCACCAAGCTGCCCACCATCAATCAGGACACCAGCAAGACCATGGACATCACCAGCTACATCGACCAGAAGAACCCCGACATCGGCTACAAGGCCGTCCCCAACTGCGGCACTGTCACCATCCAGCAGCTGGACTGGAACAAGTAACGGTTCTCCATCTTTGCTTGATGTGATGTAAGTCAAAAAGCACCCTCTCCGCCTGGCGGAGAGGGTGCTTTTGCCTTTTTCAACGGGTTGAACAGGAGCGGACTGCCATGCAGTCCGCTCCTGTTCAGCTTTATTGGAGAATCGCGGATTATTTGAAGTACAGCGCGCCGGACTCGAAAATGGGTTGATGCTTGTTGCCGGGGATGTTCTTGGCGATGAAGTCGCCCCGGCGCTCGCTGTGGCCCATCTTGCCGAACACCCGGCCGTCCGGGGAGAAAATGCCCTCGATAGACTCCACCGAGCCGTTGGGGTTGGCGGAGATGTGGAGAGAGGGGATGGATGCGGTGTCGGTGTACTGGGTGGCGATCTGGCCGTTGGCAATCATCTCGTTCAGAATGGCGTCGGGAGCCACAAAGCGGCCCTCGCCGTGGGAGACGGGGATGGTGTACATATCGTCCAGCTGGCTGAGCAGCATCCACGGGGACTTGACGGAGGCCACCCGGGTGGTGACATACCGGCTCTGGTGGCGGCCGATGAGGTTGAAGGTCAGAGTGGGGCAGGTATCGTCGGTCTGGCGGATCTCACCGTAGGGAACGAGGCCCAGCTTCACCAGCGCCTGGAAGCCGTTGCAGATGCCCAGCATCAGGCCGTCCCGGTTTTTCAGCAGGTCGTGGACCGCATCGGTGAGCTTGGGGTTGCGCAGGAAGGACACGATAAACTTGGCGGAGCCGTCCGGCTCATCGCCGCCGGAGAAGCCGCCGGGCAGAATCATCATCTGACTGCGGCCGATGGCGGCGGCGAGGGCGTCAGCGGACTCCCGGAGCACGTTGGGGTCGAGGTTGCGCACCACGACAATCTCCGGCTCAATGCCCGCCCGGAGGCAGGCATTGGCGGTGTCGTACTCGCAGTTGGTGCCGGGGAACACGGGGATTACCGCCCGGGGACGGGCAAATTTCTCCGTGGCCACCAGCGGAGACCGCTCAGAGCAGAAAATGTCGAGCATGTCGGAGTCCTTCAGGCCGGTGTCCGCCTGAGTGGGATAGACTTCCTCCAGCGTGGTCTCCCAGATGTCCTGAAGGTCGCCCAGCGGCAGGTAGGCGTCCGCCACCTCCAGCATGGGGGAATAGGTGGTCTTGCCCAGCAGAAGGGCGCCGCAGTCGCCCTCCATCTCGGCGATGATGGAGCCGTACCGGGGGGCGAACCAGTCGAAGTCTGCCATGCCGTCGGCCTGCGTGAAGCCAAGCTCGTTGCCGAAGGCCATCTTCATCAGACCGTCCATGACGCCGCCGGCGCCCACGGCCCACGCGGCCTGAACCTTGCCCGCCTCGCACAGGGCGTGGAACTCGTCCCACAGCTTCCGGGTGCCCTCGTAGTCCCCGGCGGGGGCCTCGAAGAGGTACACCTTGTGACCCAGTGCCTTGAATTCGGGGGACAGCACCTTGGGGGCCTTGGTGTGGGCGATGGCGAAGGAGATGAGCGTGGGCGGCACATCCATGTCGAGGAAGGAGCCGGACATGGAGTCCTTGCCGCCGATGGCGGCCACGCCCAGCGCCAGCTGGGCGGACAGCGCACCCAGAACGGCGGAGAAGGGCTTGCCCCAGCGTTCCGGCTCGTCCCGGAGCTTCTCAAAATACTCCTGGAAGGTCAGATAGGCATCCTCCGGCGCACAGCCCGCGGCCACCAGCTTGGCCACGGAATCCACCACCGCGGTGGCCGCGCCCACGAAGGGGTTGGAAGACGTGAGGTACGGGTCGAAGCCGTAGGCCATGACAGAGCAGTCCTCCGTCTCGTGGCCGGGGCCGACAGGCAGCAGGGCGGCCATGACCTGGGTGGGGGTGGTCTGGTTCCGGCCTCCGAAGGGCACCAGCACGGAGCCTGCGCCGATGGTGGAGTCGAACCGCTCTACAAGGCCCCGCTGGGAGGCCAGATTGGGGTCGTGGAGGATGGATTCGCACTTCTCAATGAACGTCTCGCCGTGGGCGGCGGTGACGGGGCCGCCCAGCTTGGGGACGGAGACGGTGGTGTGCTTGTCCGCGCCGTTGGAATTCAGGAACTCCCGGGACAGGTCGGCGATGACCGCGCCGTTCCAGTGCATGACCATCCGGGGGCTCTCGGTGACCCGGGCCACCTCGTAGGCCTCCAGATTTTCTGCCTGGGCGTAGGCGATGAACTTGTCCGCGTCCTCCGCGGACACCACCACCGCCATGCGCTCCTGACTTTCGGAAATGGCCAGCTCTGTGCCGTCCAGACCGTCGTACTTCTTGCGCACGGCGTCCAGATCGATGTCAAGGCCGTCGGCCAGCTCACCGATGGCTACGGATACGCCGCCGGCGCCGAAGTCGTTGCACCGGCGGATGAGGCGGGTCACCTCGCTGTTGCGGAACAGGCGCTGGATCTTGCGCTCCTCGGGGGCGTTGCCCTTCTGGACCTCGGAGGCCATGGTCTCCAGCGACTTTTTGTTGTGGCTCTTGGAGGAGCCGGTGGCGCCGCCGATGCCGTCCCGGCCGGTGCGGCCGCCCAGCAGGATGATCTTATCCCCGGGGACGGGGCGCTCCCGCACCACGTTCTCCGCCGGAGCCGCGCCAACCACGGCGCCCACCTCCAGATGCTTGGCCACGTAGCCGGGGTGGTAGATCTCGCTGACCAGGCCGGTGGCAAGGCCAATCTGGTTGCCGTAGGAGGAATAGCCCGCCGCGGCGGTCTGGGCGATCTTCCGCTGAGGCAGCTTGCCGGGAATGGTGTCCTCCAGCGGGGTGCGCGGGTCGCCGCAGCCGGTGACGCGCATGGCCTGATAGACATAGGCACGGCCGGACAGGGGGTCCCGGATGCAGCCGCCGATGCAGGTGGCCGCGCCGCCGAAGGGCTCGATCTCGGTGGGGTGGTTGTGGGTTTCGTTCTTGAACATGAGCAGCCAGTCCTGCTCCTCGCCGTCCACCGTGGCGGTGACGTGGACGGAGCAGGCATTGATCTCCTCGCTCTCGTCAAGGTGTTGGAGAACGCCGCGCTTTTTCAGCACCTTGGCCGCCAGCGTGCCCATGTCCATGAGGGTCTGGGGCCGCTGAGCGGCCTTCTCCTCGCCGTAGACCTCCACCCGGGCGGCGAGATACTGCTCATAGGCCTTCGCCACGTCCTCGTCGAGAATCTCAACCGCGTCGATGTGGGTGCCGAAGGTGGTGTGACGGCAGTGGTCAGACCAGTATGTGTCCACTACCCGTACTTCCGTGATGGTGGGATCCCGTTTCTCCACGTCCCGGAAGTGGGCCTGAAGGAATTTGAGGTCGGCCAGATCCATGGCAAGGCCGTAGTCATCCAGCATGGCGGCAAGGCCCGCCTCGTCCAGCGCGGTGAAGCCGTCCAGCACCGCCACCGGCGCGGGAACGGGATAGTCCTGCGCCAGCGTCTCCGGCTTGTCCATGGACGCCTCCCGGCTCTCCACCGGGTTGATGAGGTAATTGCGGATCTTGTTCAGCTCCTCCTCGCTCAGCGCACCGGACAGGACGTACACCCGGGCGTTTTTCACCGCCGGGCGTTCCACGCCGGCCAGCAGCATGATGCACTGTGCGCAGGAGTCCGCCCGCTGGTCGTATTGGCCGGGCAGGGCCTCCACCGCCACGATGTGGGTTTCCCCCTCCAGCTTGGGCAGGCTCTCGTCATAAATCTGATCCACCTGCGGCTCGGAAAACACGGTGGTCTTGGCATTGAGATACACCGGGTAGTCAAGGCCCTCCGTGTCATACCGGTTGAAGAGCCGCAGGCCCGTCAGGCCCCGGATCCCCAGCTGATCCCGCAGCTCGTGGAGCACCTTCCGGGCCTCCACGTCGAAGCCGGGCTTCTTTTCCACATAGCATCGGAATACATAGTTCATTGCCATTCCAAATTCCCCCTTGGAATTTTTTTCAGCAGCCGTTTTACGGCTGATTGTCTGCTAATTTGTCTGCCAGTTCTCTATGCCGGCAAAGGGAGCACCCCACACGGGAGCCAGCGACTCCACCATGCCCCAGCGCACCAGCAGGGAGCGGTTCTTGAAGCACAGCGGCGCAAAGGGCAGGTCGGCGGCCATGGCGGTATAGAACGCCTCCGCCGCCGCAGCGCGGCTGTCACCGGAGGCAGCCCGCCACGCGGCCAGCTGGACCAAAATTTCAGCGTTTTTGTATCCGCCGTAATTCAGCCCGCCGGACACCAGCGCGGAAATATCGAAATCAGCGGTGAGCTTTACCTCGCCCAGATAAAGGTCAAAATTTCCAGCGGTCAGGGCGGCGGTGTAGTCGTTCCAGTCCAGCTCGGACACGGTGACGGCCATGCCCAGCTCCGTCAGGTTTTTGGCAATATACCGGGCGACGGAGCATTTCACCACGCTGTCCCGGTTCACCGCCAGCGTCAGGGACAGGGCGCTCCTCCGCCGGATGAGCTGTCCGTCCTCGTTGCGGGAGTAGCCCGCGGCGGCCAGCAGTTCCTCTGCCGCCGTCAGGTCGTAGTCCAGCAGGGCGGCGGCCGTTTCGCTGTACTGCGTGCTTGCGGGCGGCACCGGCAGGGCAGTAGCCTCCCCGTGGCCGGACAGCAGAACGGACACGATGGATGTCCGGTCAAGGGCCCGGGACAGGGCGGCGCGGACATTTGCGTCGGCACAGGGGCCTTGCGTGGTATTGAAGCCCACAAACAGCATGATGGGCGAGAGATAATCGTGTGTTTCATAGGTGCCGGAGTAACCCAGCGCCCCGGAGGCGGTAAAGTCGTTGGTCACCGCAGTCACAAGGCCGCTGTCGAAGGCAGAGATGCGGTCGTCCAGCGTCTCGTAGGCCCGCAGCGGAATGGTGTCGAAGGGCGGGCGGCGGCCCTGCCACCAGTTGGGGTTGGCCGCCAGTTTGAGGGTATCCCCCTCCCCGTCGAACACGTATGGCCCCGTACCAAGCGGCAGGTCTCCACCGGCATCCAGCGTCACCGGCGCGGTGAGCAGGACAGGCAGCGCTCCGTTGGGGGCAGACAGCGTGATGGTCACCGTGCCCTCTCCGGCCCGGATGGAGGTGATGCCTGCCATGCGAGCGGCGTACAGGGTGCTTCCCATGGCCGCCTGAAGGGAGGAAACCACATGCTCCGCCGTCACCGCCGTCCCGTCGGAAAAGACGGCGTCCGTCCGGAGCTGCACCGTCCACGTCAGGCCGTCGTCGCTCACCGATGCAGACTGGGCCAGCACCGGCTTTGCCTCAAACTGTTCATCCAGCCCGTACAGCCCCTCGTACACCAGTGAATCCACGTCCAGACTGCTCTGATCCGCGGCCTTCAGCGGGTGGAGGGAGCCGCCCCCGGCATACCCCAAGGCAAATTCCGCCGCCTCGGGATCCGGGGCGGCGGTAGCGGAGGGGGAAGGCTCCGGAGACGGACTTTCTGCCGCCGGAGTGCCGCCGCAGGCCGTCAGCAGCAGCATCGCCGCGGCCAGCGCAAATACCCCGCGCCGCCTCATAGCAGCTCGATGACGGCGGCCATGGAGCCCCGCTCATTGCCCTGCCGCCGGTGGCTCCAGTACTTGTCCGCCATGCAGCAGGTGCAGTCATCGGAGACGTCGATATTGGCCGGATCCAGCCCGGCCAGCTCCAGCCGCCTTGCGTTGATGCCCTTCAGGTCTACGGTAAACTTTCCGTTTTCTTTAATTTTGATATAGGGTAAAGCGGGGGTGGCCACCGCCGCCATCATGGCGTTGGGGACGTCCTCGTGGGTCTCGAAGCAGCAGGGGCCGATCCCCGGCCCGACGGCGGCCCGGATGTCCTCCGGGCGGCAGCCGTACACCTCCCGCATCCGCTCCACCGCCCGGGTGACGATGCCGGCGGCGGTACCCCGCCAACCGGAGTGGACGGCGGCAATCACCCGGCGCACCGGGTCGCACAGCAGGATGGGGATGCAGTCGGCGGAAAACACCACCAGCGTCACCCCGGGGATAGCGGTCATGAGTCCGTCGCCCTCGTAGCCCAGCCGTCCGTACAGGTCGGACTTGATGTCGGCGGTGGTAACGGTACGCACCGTGTCGCCGTGGACCTGACTGCACATGGCGT
>CAYNEH010000071.1:0-8506 GCA_964396195.1 uncultured Oscillospiraceae bacterium | reverse complement strand
TCAAGGCCACCACGCAGGTCGTCCTGAAGGCACTGGGGCTTTAATATGGAACTGATTACATTAAAGTCTCCGCGCGAAGTGGACTGTATGCGCAAAGCCGGTCGGATCACCGCGGCGGCCCGCGCTCTCGCGGGAAAACTGGTAGTCCCCGGCGTCACAACCCTTGAAATAGATACCGCGGTACGCAAATTCATCGAAAGCCAGGGAGGGAAACCCTCCTTCCTGGGCTACGGCGGCTTCCCCGGATCCGCCTGCGTTTCGGTGAATGACGTAGTCATCCATGGCATCCCCTCCAAAAAGGTGGTGCTCAAGGAGGGAGACATCGTCAGCGTAGACGTGGGAGCCTTCGTCGATGGTTTTCACGGCGACTGCGCCGCCACCTTTGCCTGCGGCAAGGTGAGCGAGGAGGCCCAGCGGCTGATCGAAGTGACTGAAAAGAGCTTCTGGGCGGGCATTGAGCACGCCCGCGCCGGTCAGCGCGTGTCCGACATCTCCCATGCTGTTCAGCAGTATGTGGAGAGCCACGGCTTCTCCGTGGTGCGTGACTTCGTGGGCCACGGTGTGGGTACCAAGCTGCACGAGGCACCCGAGGTGCCGAACTACGGCCCTGCCGGTCACGGCCCCCGTCTTCAGGCGGGCATGACCATTGCGGTGGAGCCTATGGTGTGCCAGGGTGACTGGCACGTGCAGGTCCTCAAGGACAAGTGGACCACCGTTACGACGGACGGTTCGCTGGCTGCCCACTATGAAAACACCCTTCTCATCACCGACGGCGATCCCGAGATCCTTACCGTGACCGACGAGGTCTGATATGGAGTTCGGGAGAGCGCAGATCGTTCGCTCCCTGAAAGGCCACGATCGGGGCCGCCTGTTCGTCGTCATGGACGTGGAAGACGGCGCGGTGCTGCTGGCCGACGGGAAGGAAAGACGGGTGTCTGCCCCCAAACGGAAAAACGTCAGGCACGTTGAGTACGCCGGGAGCATGGAGCATCCGACCATCGAATCAGTCCGGAGAGGCGAGCCGGTCCGCGACAGACAGCTGCGGGCGCTGCTGGCGGCCTTCCGGGACAAAATGGAGGTATGACGCTTTGGCGAAGGACGATATGATCGAGTTGGAGGGCGTCGTCACCGAGGCCCTGCCCAATACCACCTTCAACGTGGACATTGGGAACGGACACATCATCCTGGCACACATTTCCGGCAAGCTGCGGATGAACTTCATCCGCATCCTGCCCGGCGACAAGGTCACGGTTCAGATGTCGCCCTATGATCTGACCAGGGGACGTATTACCTGGAGATCCAAGTAATTCAAGTATTCACGACCTGTACCGGCCGGGGCCTTGCCTCCGCCGGTATGGGGGCCGTAAGGCATTAACAGGAGGTTAACAGTATGAAAGTCAGACCGTCTGTCAAGCCCATGTGCGAGAAGTGCAAGATCATCAAGCGCAAGGGCAAAGTCATGGTCATCTGCGAAAACCCCAAACACAAGCAGAGACAAGGTTAAAGGAGGGGCAAAAGAAGTATGGCACGTATTGCCGGTATTGATCTGCCGAAGGATAAGCGGGTAGAGATCGGTCTCACCTATATCTACGGCATTGGCCGCACCAGCGCCAATAAAATTCTCGAAGAAGCGGGCATCAATCCTGACACCCGCGTGAAGGATCTCACCGACGCCGAAGAGGCCAAGCTGCGTGAGATCATCGGCCACGAGTACACCGTCGAGGGCGACCTGCGCCGCAACGTGGCGATGGACATCAAGCGCCTGACTGAGATTGGCTGCTATCGCGGCATCCGTCACCGCAAGGGCCTGCCCGTCCGTGGCCAGCGCTCCAAGACCAACGCCCGTACCCGCAAGGGTCCGAAGCGCACTGTCGCCAACAAGAAGAAGTAAGGAGGGGAATGTAAATGGCTGCTGCTAAAGGCAAGAAAGTTGTGAAGCGCCGTCGTGAGCGCAAGAATATTGAAAAGGGTCAGGTGCATATCCGTTCCTCTTTCAACAATACCATGGTTACCGTTACCGATGCACAGGGCAACGCCCTGTCCTGGGCTTCCTCCGGTGAGATGGGCTTCCGCGGTTCCCGCAAGTCCACTCCCTACGCCGCCCAGACTGCCGCCGAGACGGCTGCGAACGCCGCCATCGAGCAGTGCGGCCTGAAGAGCGTTGAAGTGTACGTCAAGGGTCCCGGTCAGGGCCGTGAGGCCGCCATCCGGGCTCTGCAGGCCGTGGGCCTGGAGGTCACTCTGATCAAGGACGTGACCCCCGTTCCCCACAATGGCTGCCGTCCGCCCAAGCGCCGCCGCGTGTAATAGCAAGAAGGAGGAAAAACCGATATGGCTAAAAATATGCAGCCCTATCTGAAGCGTTGCAGAACTCTGGGTATTTCCCCTGCTGTGATGGGCGTCAACAAGGAGTCCAACCGGAATCCCGGCCCCCAGCGCCGCAGCAAGAAGAGTGAGTATGCGCTTCAGCTGACCGAGAAGCAGAAGGTCAAGTTCATCTACGGCGTGCTGGAGAAGCAGTTCCACACCTATTATGAGAAGGCTGCCCGCATGAAGGGCAACACCGGTGACGAGCTGATGACCCTGCTGGAGCGCCGCCTGGACAACGTCGTGTTCCGTCTGGGTCTGGCCAACACCCGCCGTGAGGCCCGTCAGCTGGTCAACCACGGCCACTTCACCGTCAACGGCAAGCGGGTGAACATCCCCTCCTACCTGGTGAAGATGGACGACGTCATCGCCGTGTGCGACAAGAGCCGTTCTTCTGCCAAGTTCAAGAAGCTGGTGGAGGATGACAAGTTCGTGGCCGCTCCCAAGTGGCTGGAGAAGAGCAAGAACGCTCCCCTGGAGGGCAAGGTTATCGCTATGCCCGCCCGTGACGACATCGACTTCGAGGTGTCCGTCAACCTTATCGTCGAGTTGTATTCCAAGTAATACGGCGCCCTCAAGCGTACAACGAACCATTTTGGCATTCGCAACTGTATGCCACAGTTAAAAGGAGGGTAACACGATATGGTAGAAATCCAGAAGCCGCGTATCGAGTGCATTGAAAATGCCGGAGATGACTCCTACGGCAAGTATGTTGTAGAGCCGCTTGAGCGCGGCTATGGTACGACGCTGGGCAACTCCCTGCGGCGCATCCTGCTGTCCTCGCTGCCTGGTACCGCGGTTACCACCATCAAAATCGCCGGCGTCCAGCACGAGTTCACCACTATTCCCGGCATCAAGGAAGACGTGACCGAGATTGTGCTGAACGTCAAGGGCATCATCGCAAAGCTCCACAGCGAAGGGGTCAAGACGGTCTACATTGAGGCCACCGGCGAGGGCGTTGTCACCGCCGGCGACATCAAGGCCGACAGCGATGTGGAGGTGCTCAATCCTGAGCACCACATTGCCACGTTGGGTCCCAACGCTACGCTGAACATGGAGCTGACCCTGTCTCAGGGTCGGGGGTATGTGACGGCGGACCGCAACAAGCCCGCGCAGACCGTCATCGGGGTCATCCCGGTGGACTCCGTCTATACGCCGGTGCGCAAGGTCAACTACACCGTGGAAAACACCCGTGTGGGCGACGCCACCGACTATGACAAGCTGACCCTTGAGGTCTGGACCAACGGCACCATCTGCGCCAGAGACGCCGTGAGCCTTGGAGCGCGCATTCTGGTGGATCACTTCGCCCTGTTCACCGACCTGTCGGAGACCATGGGCTCCAAGTCCACCGTGGTGGAAAAGGCCGAGGCTCAGCGCGACAAGGTGCTGGAGCTGACCATTGAGGAGCTGGACCTGTCCGTCCGGTCCTTCAACTGCCTCAAGCGTGCCAACATCAACACCGTCGAGGATCTGATCTCCAAGACGGAGGACGAGATGATGAAGGTGCGCAACCTGGGCCGCAAGTCCCTGGAAGAGGTCATCAACAAGCTGGCGATGATGGGTCTGTCCCTGGCCAGCGACGACAACAGCAACGCTTAAATGCCGCAGGCCGGCACAAGCCGGCGCAGTATGAGAGCGAGAAGGCGCGGAATCGCCCGCGCCGGGCAGTCCGGGGGTATGTAACGTTCCGCCCCGGACAGAAAAACGCCAGAACGAATTTAGAAGATCTCGCCCCGCGAGGTCGAAGGAGAGTTTAACATGGCTACCAACCGTAAGCTGGGCAGAACCAGCGACCAGCGCCGCGCCATGCTGCGCGCCATGACCACTTATCTGCTGGAGAATGGTCAGATTAAGACCACCTACGCCCGCGCGAAGGAGGTCGCTTCCGTGACCGAGAAGATGATTACGCTGGCTAAGAAGAACGATCTGGCTGCTTACCGTCAGGTTCTGGCTTTCGTCACCAAGGAAGACGTGGCCAAGAAGCTGTTTGACCAGATCGGCCCCAAGTATGCCGACCGCAACGGCGGCTACACCCGGGTGCTGAAGATGGGCCCCCGCCGCGGCGATGCCGCCGAGATGGCGATCATCCAGCTGGTGTAAGAACACCGCAAATGCATAGGAAAGCGCCCGGCCGATGGCCGGGCGCTTTTTTGCGCGGCAAACCGGAGACATTTCCCGGGAAACCGGTTCGGACACCCCAACCCGCCGCCGCACCCTTGCGGAGGGAGCGAAAATGTGTTATCCTGCAGCAAAAGGGGGTGTGCCCATGGACGAAAACAAGGATCTCTGGGACGGACAGACCTTTCCCTTCGGCGAGGACTGCTACGACTACTGCCGCCGGGTGTTTTTCAGCCGCTGGAAGCCCCGGCTCATCCACGCCATCCAGTTTGACAACGACTGCACCCGGTTTTCCCGGTTTACCCGTCAGCTCCCCATCACGGAAAAGGTGCTGACCCAGAACCTGCGGGAGCTGGAGGAGGACGGCATCATCACCCGGTCGGTGTACTCCGAGACGCCGCCCCGGGTGGAGTACCACCTCACCGACGTGGGCCGGGAGCTGTGCTCCCTGCTGGACGAGCTGTACGACTGGGGCTGGCGGGAAATGCGCCGCCGGGGGCTGCCCATCGACCCGCTGGGCGAGATGTGGCACGGCCGCCGCGAACCGGACGAAGCCTTTATGGAGTCCCCCCAGAAGCGGTAGCGGGAGATACTTACCTTGATGTGCGTACTTCACAGACGCGCGCATTTGTGGTACGCTGATATCAGAACAAAGAAACACCGCAAGGGAACACTACAAGGAAGGAATGATTTTTTTGGGCTGCAGCAAGTATCCTCATATGTTCGCCCCCATGACCATCAAGGGCGTAACCTTCAAAAACCGGGTGATCGCATCCCCCATCACCACCAACCGCATCGTGGACCCCATCACCGGCTCCCCCACCGACGAGGGCATCGACGTTTACGAGACCAAGTCCCGGGGCGGCTTCGCCGTCGTCACCGTCACCGAGTCCTTCATCGACCACGAGTACGCCTGGCGGCATGAGCACGGCCTGAACGTCTGGGCCAACCCCATGACCACCCACCATATGGAGTCCATCATGACGCTGACCGAGGCCATCAAGGCCCACGGGGCGGTGGCGTCCATCCAGCTCAACCACGTGGGCGCCATGAACCACCCGGACACCATCCCCGGCCACAAGAACCCCATCGGCCCCTCCGCCTTTGTCCGGGATGACGGCGTGCAGGTGGAGGAAATGACGGTGGAGATGATGGAGAAGACCGCCGCCCAGTGGGCGGAGGCCGCGTGGAACTGCAAGGCGCTGGGCTTCCAGATGATCAACCTCCACGGCGGCCACGGCTGGCTGCTCAACCAGTTCATCTCACCGATGTTCAACCACCGCACCGACGAGTACGGCGGCTCCATGGAAAACCGCGCCCGCTTCCCCATCATGGTGTGCAAGAAGATTAAAGAGGTGTGCGGCGACGACTTCCTTATTGAATACCGCATGTCCGGCTCCGAGCGCATCGAGGGCGGCATGACGCTGGACGACGGCGTCGAGTTCGCCAAGATCATTCAGGACTACGTGGATCTCATCCACGTCACCTCCGGCGTGTACCACTCCCACGTGGAGACCAAGGCGTTTTCCTCCATGTTCGACGCCCACGGCTGCAATCTGGATCTGGCCGAGGCCATCAAGAAGAACGTCCGCGTCCCCGTGGTGGCGGTGGGCGGCTTCAACGGCCCCGATCAGATCGAGGACGCCATCGCCTCCGGCAAGTGCGACTTCGTGGCCATGGGCCGCCAGCAGTTCGCTGACCCCGCCTTTGTGAACAAGACGCTTATGGGCCGGGAGGACGAGATTGCTCCCTGTCTGCGGTGCTCCTGCTTCAATCCGCTGGCGCCCGACCCCAACAAGCGCCCCATCCCCGAGCTGTGGCACTGCGCCGTCAACCCGTGGGGTCAGCGGGAGCTGCGCTGGCGTCAGGCTCCCCGTCCCGCCGGGAAGCGCCGGGTCATGGTCATCGGCGGCGGCCCCGCCGGCCTGTACGCCGCCGCCACCGCCGCGGAGCGCGGCCACGACGTGATTCTCGTGGAGGCCTGCAAGCAGCTGGGCGGCCTGCTGTGGTTCACCGACGTGGACGAGCACAAGGAGTCCCTCCGCCGGTTCCGGGACTGCCTCATCGCCCGCTGCAAGCGGCTGGGCGTGAAGTTCCAGCTGGGCACCACCGCCGACAAGGCGTACATTCAGAAAATGCAGCCCGACGCCGTCATCTGCGCCGTCGGCTCCTCCCCGGCCAAGCCCCCCATTGCGGGCATCGAGCACGCCCACCACGCCCTGTTCTGCTACGACAGGCCGGAGCAGGTGGGCAAGCGGGTGGTCATGATCGGCGGCGGCCTCATCGGCTGCGAGACCGGCTACTGGCTGGCCGACACCGGCCATCAGGTTCACGTCCTCGAAATGCGGGAGGACGTGGCCATGGACGCCAACGACTCCCACCGCCGGGCGCTGCTGCCCCGGATGAAGAAGACCATGACGTGGGACTGCTCCGTCAAGGTCACGGAAGTTACCGAAAACGGCGTGAAATTCCTCGATTCCGACGGAAACGAGCACTTTGTGGAGGCGGACACCGTCCTCTACGCCGTGGGCCAGCGGGCCAACACCGCCGTGGTGGACGCCCTGCGGGGCGCGTGCGACTGGTTCGTGCCCGTGGGCGACTGCGTCCGCGCCCGGCAGGTCAAGCAGGCCACCTACGAGGGCTTCTGCGCCGCCATGGACATCCTCTAATTGATATAACTCACGCAGCACCGCCCCGGGAGAGATTTCCCGGGGCGGTGTTTTTTTCAAAAATCCCGCGGGATTTTGTGCGCCGAGGGGGAACTTTTCCGCCCGGTCGTCCGTCTAACTCTGCAGAAGGTTCGAAAACGCATAACCGCCCACAAGATATTGTAGATGCACGAAAATGGCCGACTATTTCCGCATGAGTGAGCAGAAATATACAAAAAAACAGTGTGACAGGGTTTGTTACAGTTGTGTTACAAAACCGCCGAACCCGTTGACGAGCGGCGGACAGGGTGTTATATTCTAACATGCGAAAGGTGGTAATTGTCCCTCCATGTGCACGGCTCCCGCAAGCGGGAAGACGCGTGTGCGGAGCGGGGCGCAGTTACCGGCAATCGGTTGATTCGGCCCCTCCGGGCCTGTCAAATAAGGGGATAACCGAGAGGGAGTTCCCAGAAAACAATCCATTTTAGGAGGTAAACCAACATGAGAAATCTGAAGAAGATTCTCGCGCTGGCCCTGGCTCTGGTCATGACCCTGTCCGTTATGACCGTTGCCAACGCTGCCTACACCGACAGCAGCTCCGTCGACGCCACTTATGCAGAGGCTGTTGACGTGCTGACCGGTATCGGCGTGTTCAAGGGTACCAGCACAACCACCTTCAGCCCGAAGCAGAGCATCACTCGCGCTGAAGTTGCTGCCATCATCTATCGTATCGTCACTGGCGACGTCACCGACACGCAGGCCGGCATCTATGCTGACTATGCCAAGTTCAACGACGTCAAGTCCACCGCCTGGTACGCCGGCTATGTGGGCTACTGCTCCAACGCCAACCTGATCAAGGGCGACGGCAAGGGCAACTTCCTGCCCACCGCTACCGTCACCGGTTATCAGGCCCTGGCCATGATCCTCCGCGCCATGGGCTATGACGTGAACGGCGAGTTCACCGGCACCGGCTGGGAGGTCAAGGTCGCTTCCACCGCTCAGCAGCGCGGCATCCTGGTCAACGTGAGCGCCGGCACTCTGGGCACCGCCGCCACCCGTGAGGTCGTGGCTGAGCTGCTGTTCCAGGCCATCCAGAAGTCCACCGTCGTGTACACCCCCGCTCTGGGCTACTACACCGCTGACCTGCTGGGCCGCGTTGCCACCACTTCTCTGGGCTACAAGGCCTTCGGTCTGACCTCTGCCACCGGCATCGTTGTCGGCAACCAGGCCACCGGCGAGACCTACACTCAGGTCGCTTTCGAGAAGAACGCTGACGGCGTCATCACTGGCCCCAGCTATGCTTACGCCAACGCTACCGCCTTCAACACCACCACCGGTCTGGACATGTTCGGTCATGCCATGAAGGTGTGGTA
>CAYNEH010000070.1:0-8573 GCA_964396195.1 uncultured Oscillospiraceae bacterium | reverse complement strand
GTCAACGACGAGTATAATAAGAATACCGCCACTCTGACCCTGGCGGACGGCACCTCGCTTAACCTGACCAAGTACGCCCCCAACATGGCCAACGGCGATTACACCGCTACGGTTGACGCCGCGAACGCCGCCGGCTCCGTGTACGTGGGCGGCAACCGCACCATCCGCACCGCCGCCAACTACGGCATCACCGATGAGGCTGACGCCGCCGCCGTCAACTGGTTCCTGTCCTCCGGCATCACCAACGCCGGCAAGACTCTGACCGACTTCGGCACCGAGATGTACGGCTTTGAGTACGCCGTGGCTCTGTACCGCATGTTCCAGATCGTCATCGAGGAGAACATGCTGGCCGTCAACTTCGTCTACCCCTCTGACTCCCAGGGCGGTATGTTTGTCAACGACCAGTACTCCGACGCTGTGGACGCCGTTCTTCAGGCCGGCTTCCTCAACGGCATCTACACCCAGAACAGCACCACCAAGACGAGCACGGGCAACGTGCCTCTGATCGAGAATCTGGAGGGCTTTGAGGGCGATACCTTCGGCGCGACCGTTCCCGTCACCGCCGAGCTCGCCTATGTGGCGCTGTATAACGCGCTTACCTCCCGCTGGTCCATGCTCAACAGCACCGGCAAGGCCGCTGCCGAGCGGCTGAAGACCGCCGAAAACGGCACCAACGCCGTGAAGATGGCCAAGCTGGCCGAGGTGCTGCACGTTGACGCCGCTCCCACCGACGGCAAGATGAGCAAGATCGACGTGGTCAAGCTGCTGTACGCCGCCCGCGGCTACATCCAGTCCAAGACCTCTCCCGATGCCACCTTTGCAGATCAGACCAAGTCCACCAATTCCGACATGACCAAGTTCTACTACGGCACGTTCTACAAGACTCCCATCGTCACCAGCACGTCCGGCACCATCCCCGAGAGCCTGATCTCTGCGGAAGGCTCTGCCCTGCTGGTGAACAACGCCGGTACCATCAACATCAAGAACAAGACCGTCTCCCTCACCGGCAACTCCGACAAGGCAGCCAACTACATCGCCACGGCCACCGACAAAAACGTGCTGATTGACGGCGCTGAGGCCGCTATGCACACCAGCGATGTGGGCTTCGTCTACAACGCCACCATGCGCAACGCCTTCTACCGTGAGGGCATCGGCTCCGCCATGGCCATCTGGGGCAAGTCCAGCGTGGTCAACCTGACCAGCGACAACGGCACTCTGGTCATCGACGGCGAGGCCACCGGCTCCAAGTATCCCGCCGGCACCATGGCCGGTACCGTGTATGTGGGCTTCGGCGCCTCTCTGAACGTCACCAACGCCGTGGCTTACTCCTCCGGCCAGCACCTGACCAACATCCTGTACAACGGCAACGTCCACTTCAAGAATGCCGCTGCCTTCGGCTCCGGCCGTGTGTTCAGCTCTGACTTCTGGGGCGGCTATGAGGTCTTTGAGAACTCCATCGCCCAGGGCGGCTCCGTCACCGACGAGCCCACCACCCTGATCGTCAAGAACTCCGTGTACGGCAACTCCGTGGGCGGCAACGGCTTCGCCTCCCAGTACTTCGAGAACTCTATTCTGAACGTGGGCACCGCCTCCTTCCAGAATACCACCTCTCTCATCACCGACACCGGTGCCCTGACGCTGGTCAACTCCAAGCTGAACAGCACCTCCGGCACCTTCGCCTCCTCCACCAAGGGCGAGCGCGTCATCGTCACCCTCGTGGACAGCGACATTGACCTGTCCGAGGGCAACACCCTGGCCAAGGTCGACAACTACACCTCCCTGAACAACATCCGTGAGGGCTTCTCCGACAACGGCATGTTCAACGGCGAGATGGTCATCGATCTGGTGGGTGACAACTACATCACCACCAGCGACGGCACCCTGACCGCCACCATCGCCGAGGGCGCCAGCCTGACCATCAAGGGCAAGGTCATCGACGCCGACGGCAATGACATCGACTTCTCCGGTATCTCCGGCGTTACTGTCGTTCCAGGTTCCGGCAAGCTGATTGTCAAGGCCCACGATCTGACCTACGGCGAGGCCGCCGAGATTATCACCGACCTGATGAAGGACAGC
Organism: uncultured Oscillospiraceae bacterium; assembly: GCA_964396195.1. Lineage (GTDB taxonomy): Bacteria > Bacillota > Clostridia > Oscillospirales > Oscillospiraceae > Enterenecus. The sequence goes on along the minus strand of CAYNEH010000070.1, from coordinate 6,497 downwards.
GGCGCTTACTACACCAAGCCTGACCCCACCGACTCCAAGAAGTCCGTTCAGATCAAGATCTACACGGCTGACGACGTGTACGCCGCCATGCAGGCCGCCGGTATCATCGACGCTGACAAGGCTTCCTACGACACCATCACCGGCGCTGAGTTCGACACCATGCTGGCCAAGGCCCTGAACACCACTGTCGAGGACTTCGAGGACATTGGTGACTTCGTGGCCAGCACCAAGGCCACCATAACGAAGGGCGACGCTGAGGACGTCATCAACTCCGTGGTCCTGTGGGCCAAGGACGGCGCCAACCTCACCGGCGACACCGACAAGTTCCTGTGCATCGAGAGCGGCTCTACCTGGACGCCCGACTCCAAGAGCGGCACCCTCCATGTGGCCGGCATCATCGGCTACGGCACCATCGCCGGTATCCGCGCTTACGGCGAGAAGAGCTACAACCTGACCACCAAGACCTACAACGGCCTGACCATCTACTACAACCCCTATGCCGGCAGCGCCAACATCGTGATGCCCTCCGATCCCCGCTCTTATGAGATGTGCTACGTTGAGGGCGGCGCCCGCCTGTATCCCGAATACCCCGCCACCCTCAAGAACACGATTACCACCGGCGCTTACACCACTTCGAGCGTTGACGGCGAGACCATCGTGATCGAGAAAGATGACAACAACACCGCAGCTGTGTACAACTGCACCACCGGCGAGCTGACCATTTCCAAGTCCAGCATCACCTCCTCCACCGCCTTCAGCGCCGACCTGATGAACATCAGCACGCTGGGCCAGGGCGACTCTGTCATGGCGGCCACGGAGAATGCGGTCATCAACATCAAGGACTCCACCATCAACGCCCTCACCGGACGCGGCGCCACCGCGCTGGCCGGCGGCACGCTGAACATTGAAAACTCCACCATCACCAACCGCAACGGCAAGGGCAGCCACGGCGTCTGCGTGCTGTACGGCTCCGTCATCGACATCAAGAACTCCACCGTCGACGCCAACACCTCTGCCCTGGCCTCCGACTTCGGCGGCGGCCTGATCATCGCCGACAACGTCAAGGCTTACGCGCAGGAGCGCGGCGGCGGCATTCTGGCTGACGGCATGACCTTCGGCTATGTCTCCAACAGCGTGCTGAAGACCGCCCATGACGCGGCTGCCTCTACCGCCGGCTGCGGCGTGCTGAACATCACCAACTCCGAGCTGGAAGGCAACGACAAGGCTGTCCTGTACACCTACGTCTTCGGCCTGCTTGCCGGCGAGAAGGGCGAGTTCAACGTCTCCAACAGCAAGCTCAGCGGCAACTCCCACGGCATCTACATTCAGGGCACTACGCTGGACATGCACCTGAGCAACAACACCCTGAACTACGGCGTGGGCGCCAAGGATAAGACCTATCTGATCTATGCCGAGAACCCCACCGTTCCCGCTCCTTTCTACACCCGCGCCAACGTCTACATTGACAACATGGATCTCACCGGTGACATCTACTTCAATGCAGACACCTCTAAGGACTGTGTCAAGGGCTACACCGAAACCTACCTGAACATCTATCTGGGCGAAAATACCACGTGGGAAGGCAGCGTTGTCTCCACCGGTCATGACGGCTGCGTGAACATCTACCGCCTGAACAGCGCCACCGGTCAGTATGACAAGGTCGACTACACGCTGGATACCCCGATCTACGTTACCACTCTCAAGAGCGGCATCGTGGTCAATCCCACCAAGCCCACCCAGCCCACCGAGACTGAAAAGAAGACCGCCTATGCGGACGTGGCCTCCGGTGCTTGGTACGAAGACGCTGTTGCCTATGTGACCGAGAAGGGTCTGTTCAACGGCACCTCTGCCTCCACCTTTGCCCCCACTGACAACACCAGCCGCGCAATGATGGCCACCGTGATTTACCGTCTGGCCGGTACTCCCGCCGCTTCCGGCTCCACCACCTTTGAGGATGTGGCCGCCGGCAAGTGGTACACCAACGGTATTGCGTGGGCGGCTGCCAACGGCGTCGTGACCGGTTACTCCGCGGAGAAGTTCGGCCCCATGGACAACATCACCCGCGAGCAGCTGGTTGCCATGCTGTACCGTTATGCCGTGAAGTGCGGCTATGACGTCAGCGTCGGCGAGGACACCAACATCATGGATTACAACGATGTTACCGAGATCGGTTCCTACGCTGTGTCCGCCATGCAGTGGGCCGTCGGTTCCGGCGTGATCCAGGGCAGCGGCCTTGAGCTGAATCCGCTGGATGCGGCTTCTCGCGCTGAGGTTGCCACAATACTGATGCGCTTCTGCAATCTCTATTGCTGATCCACTCCCTTCATTTTTCTCATCCCAATCGCGCGGAAACTGCCGGCCCAGGGCCGGCAGTTTCCGTTTTCTCCGTAACTCTCCGCCGGGGGGAGAGTGAACTGCAGGTTCCATGACATCCGGCCGGCGGTCTGCTATAGTGGAGCCAGAAAACAACGACACCCGGTCGGCGGCCCGCTGCAACCGGGCCGGAAAACAACCTGAAAGGCAGAGGTGAACATCAGATGAATCTGAAAGAAGCATTCCGCTACCAGAACAAGCTGCAGAGCTTCATGGACGAGGCGCAGGACATCCTTGACCGCGACTCCAATGTTACAAGGGTTGAGAAAACCTACCTGCGGCACAAGGTCATGGCCGAGGCGGAGGATGAAACCGTTCTCATCGTGCCGGATACGGAGTACTACGAGCATATCACGGACGTCGCCCGCTTCCTCCTGTATCTGCTGGATGAGAAGACCAGGCTGTCCGCCGCCATCCGCAGGGCGAAGGACGAGCTGGACATCGACATGGACAGCGAGGTAAGCCTCAACGCCGCGCGCCAGAGCGCCGCCCGCACCTTCAAGCGGATGAATGATCTGCGCAGTTCCGAGCAGACAATCTCCGACGGCGGCATCGGCTACCGCTTCAACGCCGATGGAAATCAGATCTCCTACCGCTGCGACGTAAGGTGCGTGACCACGATCAACTACGACCGGAAGGTCATTCGCGCCGCACTCGGGAAGCTCAACCGGCAGGCCGACGAGATATCCGCTAAGATCGACCTGTGCCTTGTCACGTCCAAAGTGGAATACACGCCGCCCTTTGATGTGAACTCCAGCTTTGCGGACGCCTTCGAAGTGTATACGGAACACGCCGGGGCATAACGCCCCGGCGCGGATCGGCTGTTTTGGATGCGGCAGGATATGAGAACGCGGATACCGGTTCAGGTGCAGATGAACGATAACGCTGCACATTTTCCGAAATGAAAACGATTGGCGTGGCTCACCCTACGAGCCGTTTAAATATTTGAATATTTGAAGAAAAGCGCCCGGCTGTTCCTCCGCCGCCAGACGTTCTTTCGCCAAGTCGCTTTTTCGTGATGACGCCCATTTCTGCTTCCGACCTCACGTCTCCAACTTGATTTACATTGATGCTATTGAAGCGATCTTCTTTCCCGCGCGCATCGCCGGATGCGTGACCTGTCACGCCGCCGGCCCTGCAAGCGAAACAAATGGCTGAAGCTGCATCGGACTTCTGCCGCATCCAAAACAGCCGGTCGTAAAATGACTTGAGCAGCAGGCCTCAGCCTGCTGCTCAACAATTATATTCGGTTTTACTGCAGCGCGGACCAGAATCTGCTCCATCGGGACCTCAAGGAGCACCCCCAGGGCGTACAGATTGTCTACCGTTGGAAGAGTTTCGCCCTTCTGCCACTTGTAGATCGCCCGGGGCTCCTCAAAGCCGAAGTAGCTTTGCAGATCCCGAACCGTCAGGCCGCGCTCCATGCGCAGACGCCGGATGTTGCTTCCTGTCGCCGCGAGATCGATCACAGGGTATGTCTTCATGCCCATTTGGGTTGCCTCCTTTAAGAGTAATATTATAACATACCACAGGAGACTGAAAAAAGCAACACAAAATTTTAAAAAAGGAGGACGATTAAAGATGAAGCTGACACCCATTGAAAAACGGAGCAAGCGCGAACAGCGCAGCTACTATGCGTCAAAGCGCGGCTCGTGGAACGGGCTGTCCCCCGTCACCCGTGTTGTGCAGAGCCGGACTGTATATGACCGGAACCGCGTGAAGCGGGAGAATCGTCGGATTGCAGGGGAATAAACCGTTGTGACGGCGCGAACGCGCAGCTCTGCCACAAAATATTTGTAACTTTCCGCCCCGTATGGTATACTAAGCAAAAACCCTGAGGGGAGGCAGAGCCGGTGAAAAAGTGGATGAGGAGCCTGACGGCGGTTATACTGTGCGCGCTGGTGCTGGTGTCTGCCATGCCGTCGGCCAAGGGGGCGGCGGTGTATTTTTCCGCGGTGAATGACTCCCTCCAGCCGCTGGAGAGCGGCACCATGCCCACGATTCAGGGCGGTATGCTGTATGTGCCGTACACCATGCTGTCCGCCACGGTGACGGGGGTGAATCTGGGGGTGTACTCCACCTACAGCTCCGTCAAACGCAGCGTGCTGGTGTACTCCAACCGGAAGCAGCTCACCTTCGACCTTCAGAATGACACCACCTACGACGGGGACGGCCGGGTGTACTCCGAGCGGGCCATCGTCCGCAATTCCATTGTCTACATCCCCATCGCCCGGGTGTGCGACGTGTTCAGCAGCGAGATCTACTACTCCCTGAGCTCCACCGGGGACGGCAACTATCTGGTGCGCATCAAGGGCAAGGTCGGCGGAAATCCCCCGGCGCTGGAGTCGGACGAGAGCTTCATCAGCGCTGCCTACAACATGATGCAGAGTTATCTGGTCCGCTACCGGCAGGACAACCCGGACCCGGAGCCGGAGGCCTCCCCCACTCCCACTGCACCAAGCATCTCAGGCAGCGGCGCGGGCGTGTACCTGGGCATCATCGTGCCGGAGACGGATGATGATGCGGGGCTGATGCTGGACGCTCTGTCCGGTCAGAGCTGTCAGGGGCTGTTCTTCTTTACTGCAGAGCAGCTGGCGCAGCGGGACGAGCTGGTGCGGCAGCTGCTGGCCACGGGGCACTTCATCGGCCTGCGGCTGGAGAGCACTGAGACGGACGATATCACGGAGGAGCTTGCGCTGGCGGGGGAAAACCTCTCCGCCGCCGCCCACTGCCGCCTGACCACCGTGCTGGCGGACGGGCTGGATGAGGACGGTGTGAACGAGCTGCGGCAGGCGGGGTATGTCTGCTGGCTCACCACCGAGGACGGCCGGACGCTCACCGGTTCGTCCGGAACCCGGGCATCCACGCTCATCCGGAACCTCACCCGGGGCGAGCTTGCCCGGAACTATCTCCTGCTGGATGCATCGGCGGGAGAGACGCTGTCCTCCGTGCTGGACGCGCTGAGCCGGGCAGATTTCCAATTCCGGGCGCCGGTTGCCCCCGCGCTGTGAGGTGTGCCATGAGAACTGTGATACTGGACGGCCGGGCGGGGCTGCAAAGCGATGCCGCCCTGTGTGAAAAGCTGGCCCGGCATCTGCTGGCCCGACTGGACGAATACCGGGAGGAGGGCATCGACGCCCGCCCGGACGGGCCGGGGACGGTGCTGGCCCGGTTTGCCGGGCGCACCGGCGAACAGATTCGCCGCGGCCTTGAAGGTGCCGGGGTGTCCGTGCTGACAGCAGGAGACGGCGTGCGGTTTCTCATCGGGCCGGACGTGACGTTTGAGGATCTGGACTACGTCCAGAGCGCCGTTGTCGGTCTGATGGACGCCGTGTGAGCCGAAACACCGTACCTGAAAGAATGAAAAATGGGCCGTCTCTGATGGGGGACGGCCCGTCTTTTGTGCCCGAAAAACCGGAAAATCTCAAAAAACCGATGCAAACCCCGCCGCTTCTTCTTGCAAAACCGGGGAAAAGTGAGTATACTATGGACACTATGAAATTAAAAGAATAGAGGGAAACGACTATGGATCGCATTACCATCGCCTCCGTCTTTGCCGACGGCGAACGGCTCAACGGCCAGACTGTCACCGTCATGGGCTGGGCGAGAACTATCCGCGACATGAAGACCTTCGGCTTCATCGAACTCAACGACGGCTCTTGCTTCAAGAACCTCCAGATTGTCATGGACGCGGGCGTTCTGGACAACTATAAGGAGATTGCCGGACAGAACGTGGGCGCCGCCCTCATCGTCACCGGCACCGTGGTGCTCACTCCCGAGGCCAAGCAGCCGCTGGAGATCAAGGCTGCCTCCGTTGCGGTGGAGGGCACGTCCTCCCCGGACTATCCCCTTCAGAAAAAGCGCCACTCTGTGGAGTACCTGCGCACCATCCAGCACCTGCGTCCCCGCACCAACCTGTTCTCCGCTACCTTCCGGGTGCGCTCCGTGGCGGCTCACGCCATCCACTGCTTCTTCCAGGACCGGGGCTTTGTCTATGTCCACACTCCCATCATCACCGCCTCCGACTGCGAGGGCGCCGGCGAGATGTTCCAGGTGACCACCCTCGACATCGCCAACCCGCCCCGCCTTGAGGACGGCAGCGTGGACTACTCCAAGGACTTCTT
>CAYNEH010000069.1:0-8610 GCA_964396195.1 uncultured Oscillospiraceae bacterium | reverse complement strand
GTCACCGACGAGATCGAGTATATGACCGCCGACGTGGAGGACGCCTACACCGTGGGCCAGGCCACCGAGCCCGTGGACGAGAATAACTGTCTGATCAACGAGCGTATCACCTGCCGCCACCGCAACGAGATCATCTCCGTGGCCAAGGACCACGTGGACTATATCGACGTGTCCCCCAAGATGATGGTGTCCGTGGCTACCGCCATGATCCCCTTCCTGCAGAACGATGACGCTAACCGTGCCCTGATGGGCGCTAACATGCAGCGTCAGGCCGTGCCTCTGCTGACCACCCAGGCCCCCATCGTGGCCACCGGTCAGGAGTATAAGAACTGCCAGGACTCCGAGGTGGTTGTGCTGGCCGAGGGCGACGGCGAAGTTACTTCCGTAGACGCCCGCCACGTCACCGTCCGCTACGACAGCGGCGAGGTGAAGGACTACAAGCTCACCAAGTTCCTGCGCTCCAACCACGGCACCTGCATCAACCAGCGGCCCATCGTTTCCGTGGGTGACCGGGTCCACGCCCGTGACACGCTGGCCGACGGCCCCTCCACCTCCGACGGCGAGATCGCCCTCGGCAAGAACATCCTCATGGGCTTCATGACGTGGGAAGGCTACAACTACGAGGACGCCATCCTGCTCAACGAGCGGATGGTGAAGGAGGACGTGTTCACCTCCATCCATATCGAGGAATACGAGACCGAGGCCCGGGACACCAAGCTGGGCCCCGAGGAGATCACCCGCGACATCACCAACGTGGGCGAGGATGTGCTCAAGGATCTGGACGAGCGCGGCATCATCCGCGTGGGCGCCGAGGTCCGCTCCGGCGACTATCTGGTCGGCAAGGTTACCCCCAAGGGCGAAACCGAGATGACCGCTGAGGAGCGCCTGCTGCGCGCTATCTTCGGCGAGAAGGCTCATGAAACCCGTGACACCTCTCTGAAGGTACCCCACGGCGAGTCCGGCATCGTGGTGGACGTGAAGGTGTTCACCCGCGAGGAGGGCGCGGAGCTGTCCCCCGGCGTCAATCAGGTGGTTCGCGTCTACATCGCCCAGAAGCGTAAGATCAGCGTGGGCGACAAGATGGCCGGCCGCCACGGCAACAAGGGCGTTGTGTCCCGCATCCTGCCGCAGGAAGATATGCCCTTCCTGCCCGACGGCACCCCGCTTGACATCGTGCTGAACCCCTTGGGCGTGCCTTCCCGTATGAACATCGGACAGGTGCTGGAGGTCCATCTTGGCTACGCCGCCAAGGCGCTGGGCTGGAAGGTGGCAACCCCCATCTTCAACGGCGCCGACGAGCAGGACATCGCCAACACCCTCGAGTTTGCCGGCCTGCGCCGGGACGGCAAGAGCTGGCTGTACGACGGCCGCACCGGCGAGCGGTTCGATAACCCTGTTACCGTCGGCTACGTTTACTTCCTCAAGCTCCACCATCTGGTGGATGATAAGATTCACGCCCGCTCCACCGGCCCCTACTCCCTCGTTACCCAGCAGCCTCTGGGCGGCAAGGCTCAGTTCGGCGGCCAGCGCTTCGGCGAGATGGAAGTCTGGGCCCTCGAGGCCTACGGTGCGGCATATACGCTGCAGGAGATCCTCACGGTCAAGTCTGACGACGTCACCGGCCGTGTCAAGACCTACGAGTCTATTGTCAAGGGCTACAACGTGCCCAAGCCCGGCGTGCCTGAATCCTTCAAGGTTCTGGTCAAGGAGCTGCAGTCCCTGTGCCTGGATATTCAGGTGCTGGACGAGAACGGCGCTCAGATCGAGCTGAAGGACGACGATGAGGACGATTACCAGCCCGGCCGATTCCGCGATGACGACGACGATTTCGGCGGCGGCTACCGCGACGTGGGCAGTGAGAGTGACTTTGCCGACGCAGGCTTCACCATGAAGGAGAGCAGCGACGATGACGATCTGCTGGCGTCCGATTACGACGATTCCAACGACGCCGACGAGGATGACCTCTTCGGCGGAGATGAAGACTGAGAAAGGGAGGACGAGTAAATGAGTTACGCAGAATTCAACGCCATCCGCATTGGCATCGCCTCCCCGGAACAGATCCGCGAGTGGTCCTACGGCGAGGTCAAGAAGCCTGAGACTATCAACTACCGCACCCTCAAGCCGGAGCGCGACGGTCTGTTCTGTGAAAAGATCTTTGGCCCGACCAAGGACTGGGAGTGCCACTGCGGCAAGTATAAGAAGATCCGCTACAAGGGCAAGATCTGCGATCGGTGCGGCGTGGAAGTCACCCGGGCCAAGGTCCGCCGTGAGCGCATGGGTCACATCGAGCTGGCCGCTCCGGTGAGCCACATCTGGTATTTCAAGGGCATTCCCTCCCGGATGGGCCTGCTGCTGGATATCAGCCCCCGCATTCTGGAGAAGGTGCTGTACTTCGCCGCCTATATCGTTACCGATCCCGGCCCCGACTACACCCATCTCGTCAAGAACCAGATTCTTACCGACGCGGAGTACAAGAAGCTCCGTGAGTACTATGAGGATGACTTCGATGCCGGTATGGGCGCCGAGGCGGTGAAGAAGCTGCTTCAGGATCTGGATCTTGAGGAGCTGTCCGTCAGCCTCCGGGCCCAGCTCAAGGATGCCTCCGGCCAGAAGAAGGCCAAGATCGTCAAGCGCCTTGAGGTGGTGGACGCCTTCCGGCTGTCCGGCAACAAGCCCGAGTGGATGATCATCGACGTGCTGCCGGTTCTCCCGCCCGAGCTGCGCCCCATGGTTCAGCTGGACGGCGGCCGCTTCGCCACATCCGATCTGAACGACCTGTACCGCCGCGTCATCAACCGCAACAACCGTCTCAAGCGGCTCATCCAGCTCAACGCGCCCGACATTATTGTGCGCAACGAGAAGCGTATGCTGCAGGAGGCCGTGGACGCTCTGATCGACAACGGCCGCCGCGGCCGCGCCGTCACCGGCGCCAACAACCGTGCTCTCAAGTCTCTGAGCGACATGCTCAAGGGCAAGCAGGGCCGCTTCCGTCAGAACCTGCTGGGCAAGCGCGTGGACTACTCCGGCCGTTCCGTTATCGTGGTCGGCCCTGAGCTGAAGATCTACCAGTGCGGCGTGCCCAAGGAGATGGCCATCGAGCTGTTCCGGCCCTTCGTCATGAAGAAGCTGGTGGAGGACGGTCAGGCAAACAACATCAAGTCCGCCAAGAAGATGGTGGATAAGGCTTCCCCCGCCGTGTGGGACGCGCTGGAGTTCGTCATCAAGGAGCATCCCGTCATGCTCAACCGCGCGCCGACTCTGCACCGTCTGGGTATTCAGGCTTTCGAGCCGGTGCTGGTGGAAGGCCGCGCCATGAAGCTCCATCCGCTGGTGTGTACCGCCTTCAATGCCGACTTCGACGGCGACCAGATGGCTATCCACGTTCCTCTGTCCGCCGAGGCACAGGCCGAGGCCCGCATCCTGATGCTGGCCGCCAACAACCTGCTCAAGCCCTCCGACGGCGGCGCAGTCACCGTGCCGACCCAGGACATGGTGCTGGGCTCCTACTACCTGACCTACGAGAAATACGCCTCCAATGATCCTGCTCTGTCCTTCGACACCTGTGCCGAGGCCGTGGAGGCCATGGAGGACGGCACTATCGAGGGTGACACCGAGATCTGGATCCGTGACGATGATCACGGCCGTTATATACCTTATATCTGCACCACCGGCTACCTTGCCAAGGAGGCCGCCGAAAAGGGCGAGCTGCCCCGCGAGGTCTACCGGGTCTTTGCCTCCGACACTGAGGCACGGCTCGCCTATGACGAGGGCGTGCTGGATCTGCATGTGCCCATTCTGGTTCGCCGCACCGCCGTCGTGGACGGCGAGGAGCGCCAGAAGCTGGTGCGCACCACCGTGGGCCGCCTGATCTTCAACGAGGGTATTCCTCAGGATCTGGGCTTTGTGGACCGCAGTGACCCCGATCAGGTCTTTGAGCCCGAGATCAACCAGATCGTGGGCAAGAAGATGCTGGGCAAGATCATCGACAGTTGTATCGCCAAGCACGGCTTTACCATGTCCGCCGAGGTGCTGGACATCATCAAGGCCCGGGGCTACAAGTTCTCCACCCGCGGCTCTCTGACCGTCGCCATCGCGGACATGACTGTCCCCGAGCAGAAGGCAGACCTCATTGCTGCCACCGAGAAGGAAGTCGTCAAGATCGAGAATCAGTACAAGCGCGGCTTCCTGACCAACGACGAACGGTATCGCTTGGTGGTTTCTGCTTGGGAAAAGACCACCAACGATGTGTCCGACGCCCTGCAGAAGTCCATGGACCGCTACAACCCCATCTTTATGATGGCGGACTCCGGCGCCCGTGGTTCTCAGGCTCAGATTCGTCAGCTGGCCGGTATGCGCGGCCTGATGGCCGACACCTCCGGCCGCACCATTGAGATCCCCATCAAGGCCAACTTCCGTGAGGGCCTCAGCGTTCTGGAATACTTCATCTCCTCCAGAGGCGCCCGAAAGGGCATGGCCGATACCGCTCTGCGTACCGCCGACTCCGGTTACCTGACCCGCCGTCTGGTGGACGTCTCCCAGGAGGTCATCATCCGGGAGCACGACTGCCACACCCACGACGGCATCACCGTGTCCGAGATCAGCGAGAACGGACAGGTCATCGAGACGCTGGAAGAGCGTCTGCGCGGCCGCTACCTCACTGAGGACTTCACCGACTACAAGACCGGTGAGGTGCTGGTCAGCCGCGACAAGCTGGTCACCGCCGACGATGCCAAACTCATCGAGCGCAAGCTCCGCGAGCAGGCCGAGGCCGAGGGCGATCCTGACCGCAAGCTGACCGTCAAGGTGCGCTCCGTACTCACCTGCGAGGCCCGCAGCGGCGTGTGCGCCCGCTGCTACGGCGTCAACCTGGCCTTCAACGAGCCGGTCGGCATGGGCGAGGCCGTGGGTATCATCGCCGCACAGTCCATCGGTGAGCCGGGCACTCAGCTGACCATGCGTACCTTCCACACCGGCGGCGTTGCCGGCGGCGACATCACTCAGGGTCTTCCCCGTGTTGAGGAACTGTTCGAGGGCCGCAAGCCTAAGAAAATGGCCCAGCTGGCCGAGATCTCCGGTACTGTGTCCATGGAGGAGGCCAAGCGTGCCACCCTGTGCAACGTCACCATCACCGCCGATGACGGTGAGGTGGTCACCTATGCGCTGCCCTACAGTGCCGGTATCCGCGTGAAGGACGGCGACAAGGTCACCAAGGGTCAGGAGTTGACCGACGGTGCCCTGTCTCCCCACGACGTGCTGCGGGTCCGTGGTGTGGACGCGGTTCACAACTACCTCATTCAGGAAGTTCAGAAGCCCTACCGTCAGCAGGGCGTTGATATCAACGACAAGCACATTGAGGTCATTATCCGCCAGATGATGCGCAAGGTCCGCGTGGAGGAGTCCGGCGATTCCACCCTGCTGTCCGGCTCCACTGTGGACATCATGGAGTACAAGGATGCCTGCGCGGCCGTCAAGGCCCGCATTGACGCCGGCGAGAAGCACGAGGACGGCACCGATCTGGTCATGCCCGCCTGCACCCTCCTGCTGCTCGGTATCACCAAGGCCTCTCTGGCCACTGAGTCCTTCCTGTCTGCCGCCTCCTTCCAGGAGACCACCAAGGTCCTCACCGAGGCCGCCATCAAGGGCAAGGTGGATCACCTGCTGGGTCTGAAGGAGAACGTCATCATCGGCAAGCTCATTCCCGCCGGTTCCGGCCTGGCTGCCTACCGCAAGTACGACCAGTTCGAGGATGAGATCCACGAAGAGGATCGCTTTGCCGGCGTTGCCGCCGCAGCGGAATCCGCCCGGGCGGAGAACAAGCCGGTGGACGAGGCTCCCGCCGTGGAAGAGCCGGAAGAGGATGAAGTCCTGTCCATCTCCATCGACGAATAATTCTGCATTGTAAAATGCAGCCCGAAGGGGAGCGCAGTGTGCGCTCCCCTTTTTCTTTTGACATTTGTGGCAGATGTGCAAAAACGAAACGCAGAAAATGAATATATACTTGCAAAATGAATAACGAGACATTATAATAACTTATTAGCTATTACTTTTGCCGACCGAGGGTGCAAATAACATCAATCATTTATATTTTGACCCGGATGAGCAGGAAGGGAGCGGACGCAGCGTGTTCAACACAACCTTGTGCTATCTGGAAAATCACCGGGGTGAGTACCTGATGCTCCACCGGGTCAAGAAGAAAAACGACGTGAATCAGGACAAGTGGATCGGCGTGGGCGGCAAGTTCGAGGGTGACGAGAGCCCGGACGAATGTCTCATCCGCGAGGTGCAGGAGGAGACCGGGCTGACGCTGACGCGGTTCCGGTTCCGGGGCGTGGTGACCTTCCTCACCGACGGCGGCTGGGAAGGGGAGCACATGTATCTCTTTACTGCCGATGAGTGGACGGGGGAGATGGCCCGGAGCTGCGGCGAGGGCGACCTTGAATGGGTGCCGAAGGGAAAAATCACGGATCTTCCCATCTGGGAGGGCGATAAGATATTCCTGCGGCTGCTGACGGAGGAGCGCCCCGCATTCCTGCTGACGGTGCAGTACGAGGGGGACCGGCTGGTGCGGGCCGTTCTGGACGGCAACCCGCTGCCCCTACCTTATATATAGTGAAATATACAGCGAAACCAATGGAGGTAATTGTATGATAAAGTTTTCCGAAATGGTATACAAGCGCCCAAATCTGGACGAGGTCAAGAGCAAGCTGACCGCGCTGACCGAGCGGCTGAAGAACGCCAAGAGCTATGACGAGGCCAAGGCCGTCTTTCTGGAGAGGGAAGCGGAGGAGAAGCACCTGAGCACCGCCTCCACGCTGGCCAGCATCCGCCACTCCATCGACACCCGGGATGAGTTCTACGACGCGGAGATGAAATTCTGGAACACTGCCATGCCTGAGGTGCAGGAGTACAGTCAGGCGTGGACGCGTGCCATGCTGGAGTCCCCCTTCCGGGCCGATTTTGCCGCAGAGTACGGCGACCTGATGTTCGTCAACGCCGAGATTGCCCTTAAGACCTTCTCCCCGGAGATCATTCCCGAACTTCAAGCGGAGAACGAGCTGACGCAGGCCTATGAAAAGCTGCTGGCTTCCGCTCAGATCCCCTTCGAAGGCAAGACCTACACCATTTCCCAGATTTCCCCGCTGAAGAACGACCCGGACGACGCGCGCCGTCTGGCCGCGTGGAAGGCCGAGGGCCAGTGGTACAAGGACAATCAGGCAGAGCTGGACCGGCTGTACGACGAGCTGGTGCACCTGCGTGACCAGATGGGCCGCAAGCTTGGCTATGACGGCTATACCGAGCTGGGCTACTACCGTATGGGCCGCAACTGCTACACCAAGGACGACGTAGAGAAGTTCCGCGCCGCCGTGGTGAAGTATCTTGTTCCCGTGGCAGACGGCATCTACCGGGAGCAGGCAAAACGGCTGGGCAAGGAATATCCCATGAGCTTTGCCGACAACGCGCTGGAGTTCCGCTCTGGCAACCCCACCCCCGTGGGCACCCCCGACGACATTCTGGCACAGGGCAGGAAGTTCTATGACGAGCTGTCCCCCGAGACCAGCGAGTTCTTCCGCACCATGCTGGATGGTCAGCTGCTGGATGTGCTGTCCACCGAGGGCAAGCAGGGCGGCGGCTACTGCACCGGCATCATGGACTACGGCGTACCTTTCATCTTTGCCAATTTCAACGGCACTCAGCACGACGTGGAAGTGGTCACCCACGAGGCGGGCCATGCCTTCGCCTGCTGGATGAATCGGGACCGCATTCCCGTGGAGTATATCTGGCCCAGCATGGAGGCCTGCGAGGTTCACTCCATGAGCATGGAGTTCTTTGCCGAGCCGTGGGCTGACGGCTTCTTCGGCTCAGACGCCAACAAGTTCCGCTACAGCCACCTGTCCGGCGCGCTGACCTTCATCCCCTACGGCACCATGGTGGATCACTTCCAGCATCTGGTGTATGAGAACCCCAACATGACCCCCGCCCAGCGCCACGCCGTGTGGAAGGATCTGCTGGGTGTCTACATGCCGTGGATGCGGCTGGACGGCGACATCCCCTTCTACAGCGAGGGCGAGGGCTGGCAGCGGCAGCACCACATCTACTCCAGCCCCTTCTACTATATCGACTATTGCCTTGCCCAGACCGTATCTCTCCAGTTCTGGGCCCGGATCCGTGCTGACCAAAAGGACGCATGGGCCCACTACATGGACTACACCCGTCAGGGCGGCAGCCACACCTTCACCGATCTGCTGAAAAACGCCGGGCTGGACAGCCCCTTCGATGAGAGCTGTCTGCGGGGTGTGTGCGAGACCGCCAGCAAGGCGCTGGGCGAGTTCGACCTGACGGGGATCGTCTGAGATGGCGGAGGAGAAGAAAAAGCGCCGGAACCGTCGGGCCTATCTGGACGACTTCCAGCAGACGGCCTCCGGTGAGTATGTCTACAACGGAAAGCTGCACTATTACCAGTCGGAGCACATGGGCCGGAAAACGGCGATCTTTGTGCTGTGGCTGCTGACCATTCTCATGTGCGCGGGCATTCTCGCCGGGGGATTTCTCCCTGCGGCGGGGATGAATGACTGCCCTTACGTGCTGATCCCTTACGCTTTGGCGCTGCTC
>CAYNEH010000068.1:0-8675 GCA_964396195.1 uncultured Oscillospiraceae bacterium | reverse complement strand
CACAGCGTTCCAGCTGGCCGCCGCCGACAACCACCTCGCCTGCCCCTGCGGCAAGTCGGAGCTGACCATCCGCCAGCGGGGTGACCACTGCGAAGTGACAGTGCCCTGCGTCTACTGCGCAAAGGACCATAAGGTGGCGTGCTCCAACGACGCGCTGCTCCACCAGAAGCTGCTGGCCCTGACCTGCTCCGCCTCCGGGCTGGGCTGCTGCTACGTGGGCGAGGAAAATGACGTGTTTCAGGCCATGGAAAAGCTGGAGCAGGCGGTGGACAAGCTGGTCATGGACGCGCAGGCCGAACAGCGGGGCGCTTTTCTCGACGAAGTCGTCATGGGCGAAGTGCTGGGCGAGATCAAGGAGATTGCCGCCCGGGGCGGCATTTCCTGCACCTGCGGCTCCAAGGATTACGGCATCAAGGTCGGCTTTTCCGACGTGGACATCATCTGCGCCCACTGCGGGGCCACGCTTCGGCTGGATGCCGCCACCCCCGATGACATCGATGCGGTGTGCGCCAAGTACACCCTGACCATCCCCGGCAAAAAGGAGGACTGACATGGGCCGCTGCTACGAGACAACTATGACGGTGGACTCCCGGGCCATCGACATGTTCCGCCAGTGCCGCTCCTCCGCCCTGCTGGGGTATCTTCAGGAGGCGGCTACCATGGCCGCGCTGGATCTGGGAGCCTCCGGCCCGGAGGTACTGAAAAAGTACAACTGCCTGTGGATGGTTTCCCGCTACTGGGTGGAGATGGACGAGCCGCTGTACTGGAACGAGGACTTCACCATCCGCACGTGGCACCGGGGGACGGCTCCTGCGTCCACCTACCGCGACTTTGACATTTACAAGGGCGGAAAAGTCATCGGTCAGGCCGTGTCCAACTGGGTCATGGTGGATGCGGACACCCACAAGCTCTTCCGCATGAAGAACCTGACGGAGTTTCAGGGCACCGACGGCGGCGAGCTGTGCAAGTCCCTCAAGCTCCACCGGGTAAAGCTGCCCGCCGCCTTCGACGGGCAGGACCGGCGGCCCATGCACTATTCGGACACCGACATCAACGGCCACATCAACAACACCCACTATGCCGACTTCGCCTGCGATGCCCTGCATCTGGAAACCTGCGGGCAGGGCAAATTCGTCCGCAATCTCCAGATTGGCTATGTGGGCGAGTGCCATGCCGGCGAGACGCTCCTCATCGACACCGCCCGGCTGGGGGATGACCTCTTCGCCCGGGGGCAGGGCGAAGACGGCACGGAGCGCTTCGACTTTGCCATGACGCTGGCCGACCTGTAATTTTACAAAAACAGCACCGCACAGAAAAAACCGCAGACCTGCACATTGCAGATCTGCGGTTCTTTTTCTGTCTTTTTGACGATTTCCCTGAAAAACAGCAGACATGACCCGGCTTGCGTCCGCCGCCTTTTTCGTATTCTCAGGCAGCACCGCACAATATCGTCTGCGATGCTTTGCGGGCAAATCGCTCTTGCCGAATTATGCGGTGCTTCCCTTATCTTCTCTGAGTACCTCCCGCAAACCCTGCGCCAGGGCATCAATCTCCTCGAATGTGTTGTAAAATGTCGGGGATATACGCAGTGTAGCGGAAATTCCCAGCGCTGCATGGAGAGGCTGGGCGCAGTGGTTGCCGGAGCGCAGTGCAATGCCAAGCTGATCCAGCGCCGCGGCGGCGTCAAAGGCCGTCACGCCGTCCAGCGTCAGGGACAGGCAGCCCTCGTGGGGGCCGCTGCCCATGAAGTGCACGCCGGGCAGCTCCCGCAGAAGGGTCTCTGCCCGGCGCAGCAGCGCCGCCTTGTGTTCCTGCCAGCCCTCCGGAAGATTGCGGCGGTACTCCACCGCCGCCGCAAGGCCAACG
This sequence comes from uncultured Oscillospiraceae bacterium, assembly GCA_964396195.1. GTDB lineage: Bacteria > Bacillota > Clostridia > Oscillospirales > Oscillospiraceae > Enterenecus. The sequence goes on along the minus strand of CAYNEH010000068.1, from coordinate 6,809 downwards.
GCTCCGGATACATTGGGCGTCCCGGCCTCCAGCGTGGGGAGAAAGGTCGTCTCCTCCGCCGTGACACGCTCCACCATGCCGCCGCCGAACACCATCGGTCCCAGCGGCTCCCTGCAGTACAGCAGACCAATGCCGAACGGCCCGCCCAGCTTGTGACCGGAGCAGACGTAGTAGTCGCAGTCCATGGCCGCCACATCCACGTCCCGACAGCACACCGCCTGTGCGCCGTCCACCAGCACCCGGACGCCACGGCTATGGGCCAGACGGATGATCTCCTCCACCGGCACCGGCATCCCCAGCACGTTGGAGCACTGGCTCACCGCCAGAAGACCGACATCACCGGTGAGAAGGCCGTTCAGCGCATCCAGATCCAGCGCGCCATCCGGCCGGATGGGGCAAACCCGGAAGGGCTTGCCGGTCCGCAGGCACAGCTGCTGCCAGGGGACAAAATTGGAGTGGTGCTCCAGCGCGGTGGTCACCACGCCGCATGGCGTCCGCGAGATCGCCGCCGCTGCCCGGTTAATGCCGTCGGTAGTGCCGGAGGTAAAGGTCACCTGCCCCGGCTCCGCCCCCAAAAAGGCGGCGCAGACCGCCCGGGCGTGCTCGTAGGCATCGGTGCAGCGGCTGGATAAGGTGTGGATTCCCCGGTGGACATTGGCGCGGCAAAGTTCAACCTCCCGCACCGCGTCCATCACCTGCCGGGGCATCTGGGCGGTGGCGGCGTTGTCCAGATAGATGAGCGGATGGCCGTGAACGGTCGTTTCCAGCGCAGGAAAATCCCGCCGCACCCGCCAGACGTCAAAGCCGCCGCTCTCCCCCGCTCCGGCGGAGCTGTCCGCCCCGGCGGGAACCGCCGGAGCCGCGGCGCGGCAGATGAAACGGGTCAGCGCCGTCACCGTGGTGATGTCCGCAAATTCCGTCGGGGTCATGGACACCTGAAACACGTCCTGCACCGCCTTCATCAGCAGCACCTTCTTGGAGATGACTGAGCTTGCCCCGGAGCAGGAGCGGGAGATCTGCCCCGGGTCGATGCCCATGCGCTTCAGCTCCAGCATGTACCGCAGACTCACATCCGCCAGATCCAGCAGCTTATCGCTGACGCACATGGCAGGGGTGAGAAGAAAACGGTCCCGGATATAGCCCAGCACCAGCGGATACACGTGGTCGAAGTCCCGGCGGGGCAGTGCCCGGTACGCCGGGGCGTAGCCGGGCAGGCGCTCCCCGCAGGCGCGGAGCCGGGCGGTGATGTCCTCCCGGGCGTCCATCAGGCGGTGATCACCCGCAGGCCGAGGCGGCGGCCCAGCGCGCAGACCTGATCGAAGCAGTCGCCGTACACCAGCGGGACATGGTTGCCCACCTCAAGCTGCTTCTGGAAGAAGTCATTGCCGTCCTTCACCCGGAAGAACACGCCTTCGGAGCAGGAGTAGTCGCCGAAGCCCACACCGCCCACGATCTCGCCCTTTGCCACAAACAGGGTCTTGCAGTCGGGGGAAATACGGCACATGGTGATGGTCTGGCCGGCATCCTGATTGAAGTCATAGCGGATGGTGACGCCGAAGCCGCTGGCGGCAAAGGGCCGGATGGCATAGGGGGCCTTGGGGGCATCCCAGCCCTGCATGTTCCGGCGGGGCACCGAGTGCCACGTGAGGATGACGTTGTCCGGGTCGGCCTTGACCACGTCCATGCAGGCGTCATTGATGTCGGTGTGGAAGAAGGGAGACAGGCCGTAGCGCCCGGTGGCGATGGCCTTGGCGTCGTGGGTGGTGTTGCCCATGTAGGCGGGCTTGTCCGCAAGGCACGAGAGCACGGCGATAGACAGACAGGCGGGAATGTCATACTCGCAGGCAGAGGGCACGCCCATCTCGCCCAGCAGAGAGTGGGTCAGGCAGAAGGTCATGTGCTCCTCATTGAGCCGCCGGGTGGCGCAGGCATCGGGACAGGGGGCGGCAAAAGCGTTGCAGCCGTAGTAGTCCAGCATTTTCTTCACCGTTACGTAGAAGCGCTCGGAATTGAGGACCTCCTCCCGGGTCATGTCGCACTCCACGGCATTGCCCATGAGATCATCGGCCAGAGTCTCCATTTCGGCTACGTCCTCGTCGGTGGGGTTCAGGGCCGCACGGCCGGGCAGGGTGTAGTTCTCGCCGGACTTCCCGATGTGGGTCTGGTCGATGAGTTCGTGGAGATTCACGAAGGTGAACTGGGTACCCAGCACGTCGGTAACCTGCTCCAGGTTGACGAAGTTGCCCATGTCGCTGACGGAGCGGGTGGTGCCGAACCGTGCGGCGCACAGCACACGGGTCTCCCGGAGCATCTTCTGCACCCGGAGCACCTCGAGAAAATCAACGGTCTCCTTCCACGTGCGGTAGGCGTAGCTCTCCAGCCCTCTGGCCCGGGTGGAGGCGATGAGGATGGTCTGCATGCACTGGGGGCCGGGGATGGTGATGATGGGCTTTTTCGCCTTCTGTGCAAAATCGATGATGAGGTCGGACAGCCGCCCCATGGGGCCAACCAGATAGATATCCACATCATCCTTGCCCTGAAGCATCCGGTCAAGGATATCCGGAGTCACAAGGAATTCCTCGTTCCGGTCGATCCAGATGGGCTCCATGACGTTGAAGTGGGGGCTGGTCAGGTTTTCGGCGATTTCCTCGTGAGCGCCGCGGATGAGTTCCGCATTGGCCATGTCGTCAAATTCCTTCGTCAGTTCGAAGTCCTTGCCCATGCGGCAGGGGCCTTCGAACACGTAGTCGTGGTGAAGGGTCACCAGAATGGGGCAGATATTCAGCTTTACGTCTTTTCCGAGATGGATCATAATCATTTCCTCCCAATATTCATGATCTGACAAAATTCATTATATCGGAAGAGGCCGGGAAAGAGAAACAACGCTTTTTCTTATTTACAACTGCAATGTTGTTAATGTATAATAAAAACATGCCGATTTACTCAGATACATTGTTACTCCTATTGCGCCGGTAGGTTAAAGGAGCGGATCATTATGCTTCAGCAGCGCATTCAGACATTTCTCGAGGTGGCCAACTGCCTGAGCTTTTCCACGGCGGCTAAAAACCTGTACGTCAGCCAGCAGGCGGTGACCCGACAGATCGCCGCGCTGGAACAGGAACTCGGCCTGCGGCTTTTTTACCGCACCACCCGGCAGGTGGCACTGACTCCGGCGGGCAGCTTCCTGCGGGACGCCTTTTCACAGCTCAACCGGCAGATCAGCGACAGCATCCGCAAGGCCCGGGATCTGGACGCCTCCGGAAGGTCCCTGCTGCGGGTGGGATTCCTGTCCTGCCTTTCCCGAAAGGACATCATTCTGCCCATCACGGACTTTCTTGCCCGTGCTTACCCACAGCTGGAGCCGGACATCCGCCTGCTGGACTTCGTAGAATTGCGCCACAGTCTGCTGGACGGGCGGCTGGATCTGTGCGTCACCACCTCCAATGACTGGCGGTTCTGGCCGGGGACCTACGCAAAGGTGCTGCGGCAAAAGCAGTTTCAGGTGGTGTACTCCGCCCGGCACCCGCTTTCCGAATCGGAGACGCTGCGGCTGGAGGATCTGGCCCCGCACACCCAGCTGGTTCTGCCCAACGACACGCTGCTGTCCGGCGTGGAGCAGTGGGGCCGCCGCATCCCCTTCCGGCGTGTCATCACCTGCCCGGACATCAGCACCATGATGGTGCGGCTGACGCTGGGAGATGGCTTCGCCCTGCTCACCAAGGTCATCGAGGGGCACGACGACCCCAATCTGCGCTACTGGGACGTGCCCTTCCCGGAGGCACATGCGGAGGTGGTGTGCATCTGCCCGGAAAACGCCCGGGACGAAATCCGGCAGGTGGTTCACGGCATCAGCGGGCAGGATCTGGTGCGGCTGTAAGGCACGCCCCGCTCCTGAAAAACAGATTGCGCCGCGCACACGTCGCGGCAGAAAACGGATTTTCGCTGCAGCGGCGAAACTCTGCGAGGTTTTTGACACAATCAAGGCTCCGGGCACGTGGCCCGGAGCCTTGAAATTTTGATTTATACCGGGTCCGCCGGTTCGTCCTCAGCAAGCGGCAGGGCGATCTCCGCCTTGAACAGGTCGCCGTCGATGATCAGGCGGAAGGTTCCCTTCTGCAACTCGGTGAGGGACTGTGCGATGGACAGCCCAAGCCCGGAGCCCTCCGTGGTGCGGGACTCGTCCCCCCGGACGAACCGCTCCACCAGCGCCTCCGGCGGCACGTTCAGCGGGTCCCGGGAGATGTTCTTCACCGACAGGAAGCCCTGCGTCTGCCCGCGGCTCACCTCGACATAAATGCGGGTGCCCTCCAGCGCGTACTTCGCGCAGTTGGACAGGAGATTGTCCACCACCCGCCAGAGATGGCGGCCGTCGGCCTCCACCCAGACCTCTTCCTCCGGGAAGGTGCGGATGACCCGCAGATTCTGGGCGCTCAGCCGCTCCTCGTACTCGGCGAGGGCCTGATCCGCCAACTGGGTCAGGCTGATGCGCTCCCGCATGACGGCCAGATTCCCCGTGGACGCCTTGGACGCCTCCACCAGATCCTCCGTCAGCTTCTTGAGCCGTTGGCTCTTCCGGTCCAGCACGTCGATATACTCCGCCGCCCGGGGATTTTCGATCTGCTCCTTTTTCAGCAGGTCCACATAGTTGATGATGGACGTCAGCGGCGTCTTGAGGTCGTGGGACACGTTGGTGATCAGCTCCGCCTTGAACCGCTCGGAGCGCATCCGCTCCTCCACCGCCGCGGAAATGGACTGGCCCAGATTGTTCAGCTCGTCGGCGTGCCGCCGGAGGTCGGGCAGCATATGCTCCGTATTGATGTGGTAGTCCGGGTTGCCGCCGATGATCTCATGGGTGCCTTTCCGGATTTTCTGCCACTGGTAGGCCCACAGGCACAGGTACACGATGCCCGCCGCCGTGATCAGCATCCACGGGAGCATCACAATGGCGTAGCGGTAATGGTAATAGCGGTTCACAATGACGATAAAGGTGAACAGGCCGTACCCCACGCCGATGAGGGCCGCCTTCCAGATGAGGGGCACTGCGCCGGCCGCCTTGCCGGCGGCGCGGCTCAGCCAGCGGCAGAACCGCCAGATGAGGGTGTTTTTCAGCAGAACATGGGCCTTGCACCGGGCCACGAAGGTCACCAGCGCACCGATGCCCAGCGCCGCAGCCGCGGCCACCACTCCGGCGATGATGATGACCTGTATGAACATGGGCAGATTGCCGTAAAGCAGGCTGCCGTAAAAATTCCTGTATATCGGATCCAGCACGAGAGCGTACAGCAGCACGCCAAGCAGAACCACCACCGCCAGCAGCAGATCGCCGGGGATGCGGTGGAACCAGTTGAGATAGATGCCGTCCCGGTTCCGCCGGTGGCCTGCGGCCCAGCAGAGGTACACGGTGCACAGCAGACCTGCCGCCGCGAACACGATGGTCATCCCCAGCCGGAGGGCCCGCTGGCTCTTCCAGCTGCTCAGGCTTTGGTACGCCTGAAGATAGTGGTCATCAACGCTCATGCTCTTGTCCAGCCACATCACCACGTCGAGCAGATCCTGTTCACCCATCGACGTCTCCTCGACCCATCCCTCGGTCAGATCATAGCGATAGCCGAACTGGTTTTCCTGAACACAGTTCATCACTGTTGGGCCGTAGACATAGACCCCTTCCGAGGTTTCGATGATCAGAAGCTCCGTCATCCCGTCCTGTCCGGTAAAAATCGTGTTCAGCTCTTCCTCCGAAAACGCCGCAGTATCCACCCCCGTATACTGGCTGGACAGATTCCGAAGCTCCTCAAGCCAGTCATCCGTCGCCGCCTGATACTGAAGCTCGCCGGCGTTTGCCGCAGACTCCACGAAATCCACCGGATCACCGTAGGCCTCCGTCACATTTATGCTGTCCTCCGTGGTCCACTCGAAGGTAGTATAGTAGAGCCCCTCGGCCTGCGCGGGGATGTCCCCCTCGGCGTTGCCGTACATGACCGTGCCGTCATCGCCCCGGACCTGCCAGCGCAGGTTGGTGTTGTCCGCGGCAAACCGCTCCTCCAGCGCCGTCTGATCCTGGGCGGAGTAGACGCTCAGGGTGCTGCCCAGCTCCTGCGTGTTGTAGTAGTACAGCAGCGCCCGCAGGCTGGAGTAGTCCATCTGCTCCAGATAGCGGACGGTGTAGCCGTCTCCCGGCCCGGTCTCATAGCCGGAGTATTCGCCCCAGATTGCGCCATAATTCATCAGCTGATACCAGCCCATTCCCGCGGCGGCGGTAAAGCCCGCCACGGCAAGCAGAAAGGCCAGCACCTTTGCCAAGCAGTTTTCACGCAGCTTCATGGTCACATCTTCTCCATTTTATACCCCAGCCCCCATACTACCTTGAGGTAGCGGGGGTCCGCCGGGTCAATCTCGATTTTTTCCCGCAGGTGCCGGATATGTACCGCCACCGTATTTTCCGAGCCCAGAGCCGGGTCATTCCACACCTGCTCGTAGATCTGGGCGGTGGAATACACCCGCCCGGGATTTTTCAGCAGCAGCCGCAGAATGTTGTACTCGATGGGAGTCAGATTTACGCTCTCACCGTCCACCGTCACCGATTTGGCCCCGTCGTCCATGGCGATGGCCCCGTTGCGCAGAACGTTTTCGTCCGCCTCCGTCCGGGTCTTGCCGCCCAGCATGGTGTACCGGCGGAGCTGGCTCTTCACCCGGGCCAGCACCTCGATGGGGTTGAAGGGTTTGGTCACGTAGTCGTCCGCGCCAATGTTCAGCCCCAACACCTTGTCGCTGTCCTCGCTCTTGGCGGTGATGAGGATAATGGGGATGTT
>CAYNEH010000067.1:0-8714 GCA_964396195.1 uncultured Oscillospiraceae bacterium | reverse complement strand
CGGCGGTGGCCGCCGGCTCGGCGCTGGTGTTCCTGCTGGCCCGGGCGCTGGGGCAGAAATTTGCCGACCAGTTCGTGAGCCAGAAGCTGTCCGACAAGTATCTGGACGTCATCCGCCGCAAGCGGGACGTGTTTCTGGCGCTGGCCTTCCTGTTTCCCTTCTTCCCGGACGACCTGCTGTGCATTCTGGCGGGGCTGACAGACGTCCCATTCCGGCGGTTTTTCATTCTGGTGCTGCTGACCCGGCCGTGGGGTCTGCTGGTGGCCTGCGCCGTGGGCAGTTCTACCCTGGCTATGCCCCTGTGGGGCATGGTGCTGCTGGGCGTGGCGGGACTTGTGCTGTTCCTGCTGGTCATGAAGTACGGCGACCGGGCGGAGGCCGCCATTCTGGAACGGCTGAAAAAATAAAAACGAGGTGCGCCATGTTTTTAGGACGAAGTGAAGAGTGGTAGTACGGCTTCCATACAAAAACAACACAATGGAGGTCCGTATGAAATTAAATATCGAGGCAATTACAGAAAACAGCAGGTATTGGAACGAGGTAAACGCGCTTGCCATTGAAGCGTTTCCCCCGGAGGAATACCTTGCCCCGGCAGAACTTGTGAAACTGGCGGCAGGCGGTCACGCGGATTTTTCCGCGCTGCTTGACGGCGATGCTTTTGTCGGATTCATGGTGACATTGCGGCACGAGGAAATGGTCTATCTCTTTTTCCTCGCGATTTCGCCCGCCCTTCGCTCCAAGGGCTACGGAAGCGCCGCGCTCGCGGCGCTGAAAGCGGCGTATCCGGAGAAAACGCAGGTCGTCGATTTTGAAGCGCCGGACGATTCGGCGGATAACGCCGTCCAGCGGCAGAAACGGCGGCAGTTCTATCTGAAAAACGGCTATCTGGAAACAGGATGGTTCCTGACATACTTTGGCGTGACCTACGAAATCTTTTGCACGGATGAGGACTTTGACGTGGCCGCATTCAGGAATCTGATGAAAAGCATCCCTGTTGATGGATTCGACCCGATCTATTTCCGGAAATAACCCGACTCACCAACCAGCCGCGGCGGTCATCCCGCCGCGGCTGTTGCACTTTGAGGTTATGATGTGTTATATAGGCATAGTATAAAGCATTCCAGAAAAAAAGGACCTGCCCAAATCTTTGGGCAGGTCCTTTTTTCAACATTTTGCAGCGGTATGCCGGAGTTTCACCCCTGCATATACCCGGACTGGGCCATGGACACCATGTCGCCGTCCACAATCACCAGATGGTCTACCAGCAGCACGCCCACTTCCAGCAGCAGGCGGCGGAGCACCTGCGTAGCCTGAATATCTGCCGCCGAGGGCTTGGCGATGCCGGACACGTGGTTGTGGGCCAGCACCACCCGGGACGCGTTGCAGCTCAGCGCCGTCTCCACCGCCTTGCGCCGGAGGATGGGAACCTGATCCACGATACCCTCGCCCAGCTTGCGGCAGGTGATGAGCTTGCCCTTGCCGTCCATGCACAGCATATAGCACTGCTCCACCCGGGAGCCGAAAAAGTAGGGCAGCAGCACCTCGTAATACTCTTCCGGCGTGGTAAGCTGGCCGTTCAGACTCACCCGGTCGGCCATGTAGCACGCGCCCACGGCGGGGACCAGTTGAATGAGGGTGGCGGTAGCAGGGCCGACGCCCTTCACCTTCAGAAGCTCCTCGTAGGGGGCCTGAAACACGGCGGAAAGACTGCCGAAATGGTCCAGCAGCGCGTGGGCCAGCGGGTTCACGTCCCCCTGCGGGATGGCGTAGAAGAGCAGCAGCTCCAGCACCCGGTAATCCGGCATCCCGGTAAGGCCCCGGGCCAGAAACTCCGCCTTGACCCTCTGCCTGTGCCCTGCGTGGACATTCGCCATGGCCGCTCCCCTCCTTTCCGCCGCTTTATCCCCCAAAAGTTACTTCGCGCCGTAGGTGCGCAGATAGTCCTCCATCCGCTCCCGCATGGTGTCATCGATGTAAACCTTGCCGTCCACCGGCTTGTTGTGCAGGCAGTCGATGACCTCCCGGATGGTGACGATAGGATAGACCTGAATGCCGAAGTCCTCCCGCAGCTCGTCCAGCGTGGTGCACTCCCGGGTGCCCCGCTCCATGCGGTCCACGGAGACAAACAGCGCCCGGATCTTCACGTCGGCCACGTGCTTGAACAGCTCGATGGACTCCCGGACGGCGGTCCCGGCGGTGACCACGTCCTCCACGATGGCGATATCATCGCCGTCCTGGGGCTTGTAGCCCACCATCACGCCGCCCTCGCCGTGATCCTTGGCCTCTTTGCGGTTGAAGCAGTAGGGCAGATCCCGGCCGTAGTTCCGGTACAGGGACGCGGCGGCGGTCACCGCCAGCGGGATACCCTTGTACGCCGGGCCGAACAGGGCGGTAATGCCCTCGGGCATATTCTCCTGAATGCAGGCGGCGTAGTAGTCGCCCAGCTTGGCGGCCTGCGCGCCGGTCTTGTAGTTGCCGGTGTTGACGAAATAGGGGGTCTTGCGGCCGGACTTGGTCACAAAGTCGCCGAAGGTCAGCACGCCGGAGCGCACCATAAAGTGAATGAATTCTTCCCGGTATGTCATAGTCATCTCTCCCGATTGGTGTTGTAGCGGTTATAGTATAGCATTATTTTTTCATAGGTACAAGCGGGAAAAGCCGCTGTATCCCGCCCGAACCCCATTGCGGTTTCCCGGGAGAACTGCTAAAATGATGATATACGCGCGGCCGATGAGGGCACATATGCGGCCCCGCCGCCAAATTCTGACGAAAGCAGGTCAAACCTATGGATGAAAAGAATCTGACCACCGGCCAGTGGCTCGCGCAGGAACTGGTGGCCATCCGCGAGAAGATGTCCGCCACCCTCAACGCCCGCCTGGCTCCGGAGCTTCACTCCTTTGACGATGCCCGGCAGGAGCTGACCCTCAAGTATCCCGTTCAGGACTGGCAGGTCAACGGTCTGGGCACCCTCCACGGCGGCATCATCTCCACCATGATGGATCTGACCATGAGCATGGCCATCTTCTGCTACTCCCGGGAGACGATCCCGCCCACGATCTCCATGACCATCAACTATCTCCGCCCCGTCCCCATGGAGGACGGTGTGCTCATCACCGCCCGGGTGACCTCTATCGGTAAGCGCAATGCCACCGCTTACTGCGAGGCTGTAGTCCCAGCTACCGGCAAAGTGGCCTCCACTGCCGTGGGCACCTACGCCATCATCGCCAAAAAAGCCTGATAAAACCGTCTTACCGGCAGGGAGCTGCAGGCGAAACCTGTTCTTTCCGTTCTGAAAAAGTGTCAGGGGAAGGGGAGACCCTCTTTCTTTGACACATTCCGTGGTTTGTCATTGACAAACGGCGCTGATGTGTTATATCATTAGCGCAGTCAATTGAATACCTTATCGAGAGTGGTTGAGGGACCGGCCCTATGAAACCACGGCAACCTGCTCTGCAAGGTGCCAATTCCGGCGGAAACGCAAGATGAGGATGAATATATCATCATGGCCCGCCGATTTTCGGCGGGCTTTTTCATCCCCCGGACAGAAAGGAAAGAATTACCATGGCAAAAAGACTGTTTACATCCGAATCGGTGACAGAGGGTCACCCCGATAAAATCTGCGACCAGATCTCCGACGCGGTGCTGGACGCGATCCTGGAACAGGATCCCGATGCCCGCGTGGCCTGCGAGACCACCGCTTCCACCGGCCTCATCCACATCATGGGCGAGATCACTACCTCCTGCTGCGTAGACATCCCCAAGATCGCCCGCGGCGTCATTCGCGACATCGGCTATGACCGGGCCAAGTTCGGCTTTGACAGCGAGACCTGTGCCGTCATCACCAACATCGACAATCAGTCCGCCGACATTGCCATGGGCGTTGACAAGGCGCTGGAGGCGAAGGAGGGTGAGCTGACCGACGACCTGGACGGCGGCGCCGGCGATCAGGGCATGATGTTCGGCTATGCCTGCCGGGAGACGGCGGAGCTCATGCCCCTGCCCATTTCTCTGGCCCATAAGCTGGCCCAGCGGCTTGCCGCCGTGCGCAAGGAGGGCCTTGCGGACTACCTCCGCCCCGACGGCAAGAGTCAGGTCACCGTGGAGTATGACGAAGCGGACAAGCCCGTCCGGGTGGATACCGTGGTGCTGTCCACCCAGCACGCCCCGGGGATCAGCCTTGAGCAGATCCGCAAGGACATGATCGAGCTGGTCATCCGGCCCACCATCCCGGCGGAGCTGCTGGACGAGAATACCAAAATTTATGTCAACCCCACCGGCCGCTTCGTCATCGGCGGCCCGCAGGGCGACTCCGGCCTCACCGGCCGCAAGATCATCGTCGACACCTACGGCGGCAGCGCCCCTCACGGCGGCGGCGCCTTCTCCGGCAAGGACCCCACCAAGGTCGACCGCAGCGCCGCCTACGCCGCACGCTACGCTGCAAAGAACGTCGTCGCAGCCGGTCTCGCAAAGCGCTGCCAGATAGAGCTTGCCTACGCTATCGGCGTAGCGGCTCCCGTATCCGTCCTCGTTGAGACCTTCGGCACCGGCACGGTTCCCGACTCTGTCCTGTCCGACGCCGTTCAGAAAGTGTTCGACCTTCGTCCGAGCGCCATCATCCGCGACCTCGACCTGCGCCGTCCCATCTACCGCAAGCTCGCCGCCTACGGCCACATGGGCCGCGAGGATCTCGGCGTGAGCTGGGAGAAGACCGACCGTGTTCAGGCCCTGCTCGACGCTGTAAAGTAAATAATAATTCCAAAAATCTCTGGTTCTGTGAAAAGCTAAACCCCGGAGGAAGTGCTGCAAGACTTCCTCCGGGGTTCGTGTTTTATTTCTTCTTTTTCGGCGGCAGATCCGGCGGCGCCTCAAAGCGCACGGCTGTCTGCTCGAACACCTCGTCAAGCGGCGCCGTGAGAATAAAGTCCCTCTTCTCCTCGCGGCTCATCCCCTCCGGCATCGCGGCCGTAACAAGCCTCACGCTCCTGCCGCTCTCGCGGTCATAGAAGTTGAACGCCGCCTCGTCGCTGTCGCGCACCTCGAGACGCTTGTTCCCGACCGTCGTGCCGAAAACCACCTGTATCCCGTCGAGATAGCAGGCGCAGCTCTCCGCGATGCAGTACAGGTTCTTCCCCTTTTTCTCCGGGCTCAGGATATCCAGCGCCTCCGCCGCGGCTCTCACTCCGATCGCAAGACCGGGGCAGTAGTGCCCGTGCAGCTCGCCGGCTTTTTCATACAGCTCTTTTATCATGTTCTCTCTCCTGTCTTTCGGCAGCGCTCCGCTGCTCTCTGCTTTCAAGTATACACCATTGGCGCAAAAAATTCAGCCAAAAGATATTGACAATTTTGCGTCGTTCGTTTATCATGCAGATATTACTTCAAATATTTTAATCAAAATTTTTGAAGCTAATGAAAGGAGCTGCTGTCTATGGATATTTTTGCAAAGTGTGATAACTATACCATTGCCCGAGATTACCGGGAAAAAGGCATATACCCCTATTTCCACGCGCTCGAGTCGCGTCAGGATGTTGAAGTCATCATGGAGGGCAAGCGCCGCATAATGCTCGGCTCGAACAACTATCTCGGCCTGACGACTCAGCCGGAGGTAGTGGAGGCCGGCATAAAGGCGTTCGAGCAGTACGGCACGGGCTGCTCCGGCTCGCGCTTTCTCAACGGCACGCTTGAAATGCACCTCGAGCTTGAAGCGGAGCTCGCAAACTTTGTGCATAAGGAGGGTGCGGTCACCTTCTCGACCGGCTTCCAGTCGAACCTCGGCATAATCAGCGCCATCGTCGGCCGCAACGACTATGTGATCTGCGACCGCGAGAACCACGCCAGCATCTATGACGGCTGCAAGCTGTCCTACGGAAAGATGCTGCGCTATAAGCACGCCGACATGGCAGACCTTGAGTCCCAGCTTCAGCGCGTGCCGGAGCAGAGCGGCGCGCTCATCGTGACTGACGGCGTCTTCTCCATGGGCGGCGACATCGCCAAGCTCCCGGAGATCGTCGCGCTCGCCAGGAAGTACGGCGCGCGTGTAATGGTAGACGACGCGCACGGCCTCGGCGTTATCGGCGAAGGCGGCCGCGGAACCGCAAGCTACTTCGGTCTTGAGAACGAAGTGGATATAATCATGGGGACGTTCTCAAAGTCCCTCGCCAGCCTCGGCGGCTACATGGCCGCAAGCGAGATCGTCTGCGACTATGTTCGCCACAATTCCCGCCCCTTCATTTTCTCCGCATCTATTCCGCCCAGTGCCTGCGCGACGGCGCTTGCCGCCCTGCGTTATATCGAAGCGCACCCGGAGCTGCCCCAGCATCTTCTCGCGCTTTCGAGCTACGCAAGAAAAGGCCTGAAGGAGCGCGGCCTGCACATCCGCGAATCGCTCACCCCGATAATCCCGATATATACCTATCAGGCGGAAAACACCCTGCGAAAAGCAAAAGAGCTGTACGAAGCCGGCGTGTATGTTAACCCCGTCCTCCCCCCTGCAACGGAGCCCACGGAGTGCCTTCTCCGCACGAGCTATATGGCGACTCACACCGAAGCCCTGCTCGACGAAGCGATGGATATAATTAAATCCGTCCTCGTCGGCGAGTAAATAGAATTGATACTAATGTCCGATTAAAATCTTTGATTCTAATCGGACATTAGTTAGTTTATTGCAGTGTACGCAGCAAGTGCAAGAACAAACGCGAAAATATTGCTCAGCAGATTTACAGCATCGTTGTTAATCCAAGTGATTCCCTTTTCCTTTTCGCAGGCCGCGCCGCAGTGCTCATTCCGTTCCGTTGCCTTACCGCAACGCACACAGCGATAACGCACCTGAAAGCTGGAACCCAGCACGCTGTCAAACATGCATCCCAGAAAGCCGACAGCGGCTACAAGAGCCGCTTCGCCGCAGCCGCACCTGCTCACCAGCCACAGCAGGCCAATACAGATGCTGCCCATGAGCGCCGCAAGAGTGCCCGCCAGTGACACTCCGCCGGATATTCCGGCCTGCGCCGGTCTGAATGTGCAGATGTCTATCGTTCTGCCGTTAGTGAGCGGCCCAATCTTCGACGCAACGCTGTCCGCAAGAGATTCCGCCATTACTACCGCATACGCGAACATGAAGCCCTGATACGCTGTGATCCAATATAAGCCGGTCGCAAACGCCGCACTGCCGACATTGCAGAACACCCTGTCAGCATCCCTTGCTCCGCTTCTGCGGCGGACGTTATATGGGTCGGCACGTTTCCCACTGTACTTGGAAGCCGCAGCAGTAATCAGAAACACAGATGCTAAAACTGCAAATGCCGGCAGACCGCCGCTGCATGATATTACGATGCAGAATATCCATGCAAGCGCTGTTCCCCGCAAAGTCAACGCCCCTGTTATGAGCGCAAGCACAGCCAGAGCTGTGCTTGCGAATATTGCTGTCGGGAGGTACATTACTTCTCGCTGTCCTTCGGCGCGTATTTTTCTCCGCCGTGGATATAGCCTGGCTGCTTTGTGCTGATGATGTCCTTCTCCCGCGGGTCGGACTTCATCAGATACATTTTGCTGCCGGTAAAGAGCTTGTAGAACCAGACTCCCGGCGTGAATACGATCTTGACCCAGAGTATTGAGAGGAACACACGCAGCTTGCTCGGCTCGGATACGCGGACAGCGCGCGAGGGCGTGTACTCCATCCGCCCTATATGTATCGGGCACGCACTCTCACACAGGCCGCAGCCGAGGCAGTGGTCAAGGTCGAGCTTGTGCGCCCCGTTTTCGTCAAAGCTTATGGCTTTTACCGGGCACGCTTCAATGCACTTCCCGCAGTGCGTGCATTTGCTCTCTTCGTAGACCGGCAGATAAGGCCCGTTGTAATTGACGAACGGAACATGATATTTCTCTTTCATCGTGAGCGGCATACAGCAGCAGGTGCAGCAGAAGCAGAGATTGTCCTGATAAGGCTGGACACAGGATTCAATGACGGCGATAAGCCCGTTCTTGTGCGCCATCTCCGCAACCGCGAGACACTCGTCAACGCTGACGCTGCGCTCACCGGCCTTCTTTTTCAGCTGACCGTAAAAGTTAAGCCCAAAGCAGGTGTTTATGGGGTTGTCGCAATGCCCCTGCACCGTGCGGCACACGCAGGGCGACACGGCAATATCCGTAGTGTTGCGGATTATATCCTTTGCAACTTCGATAGGCACGACCACAGAATTGGTGTGGATATAGCGGTAGTGCCACTCCAGCGATTTGCGTATCATCGGGCCGATAACCGGCTTCACGGCCAGCTTGCCCATCATGTACGAGAAGCGCACAACATCAACGGTGTTCTTGAGGTGCTTTTTCAAAAAATTCCTGCGGAAAGCGGCCTCGCTGTCATAAAGCGTGATTCCGTCTACCTGCACCTTGCGCGATGTGTATTTTGTCTCCGGCTTGAGCTGCTCCACATATCCGGGATGGTTGTACTTCTCATAATTCTTTTCTTCCATATCCATTGCCTCCCTGTTTTATTAGTCTCTCCGAAGAAATAATACCAGAGCCGCGCAGAGAAAGATAATATTTTGTCAATCAAAGTTGATAACTCGTCCAAAATATCAAGTTAATAACCGATAGGTTATTGACGCAGACGTCTTCCAGCAGATATAATACAGGCAGAGGTGAGGGACATGGAACTGAAAGACCTGCGCTATTTCTGCCTTGCGGCCGAGCTTGGCAGCATAACCAAAGCCGCCGAAACG
>CAYNEH010000066.1:2779-8915 GCA_964396195.1 uncultured Oscillospiraceae bacterium | reverse complement strand
CCACCTTGCAGCGGCCCGGGCAGCCGCGGAAGTTCTGGGGTTGGACAAGCTGGTTTTTGTTCCGGCGGGCACGCCGCCCCACAAGGAGCTGCCCCTCGAGGCTCCGGCGGACAGACAGCGCCTTGCCATGACGGAGATCGCGGCGGACCAACTGCTTATGCCCGACGTTACCGAGGTGTGGGACGAGGAGATGCGCCGCACCGGTAAAAGCTACACCTCGGACACCTTGCGGCAGTCGAAAAAACGCTGGCCGGACGCGGAGCTGTGGCTGCTCATGGGAACGGATATGTTTCTCACCCTCCAAACGTGGCACGAACCGGCGGAGATTATGTCCATGGCGGGAATCTGTGCCTTTGGCCGGACGGCGGCGGACACGGAGGAAGTTTTAACCCCCCAGCGGGAATACCTGTCCAAAACCTACGGCGCGAAGATTACCACGGTGGTCATTCCGGATCTTGTGGACATTTCGTCCACCCGACTGCGGGGGCTGCTGGCCCGAGGCGCGGGTCGAGAATTTCTGGCCCCGTCGGTATACGGCTATATTCTCAGAGAAAAATTATACGGAACTTCTGCCGAGCTTTCCCGTCTAAGTGATGAAGACCTCCGTTGTGTGTCCTACTCCATGATGAAGGCCAAACGTATCGCACACGTCCGGGGAACGGAAGCGGAAGCGGTGAAACTGGCTCTGCGCTGGGGCGCGAACGCAGAAAACATGCGCCGGGCAGCCATTCTCCATGACTGTACCAAGTACTGGCCGCTGGAGAAGCACGTGGCCCTGTGTGACAAATACGGCGTGGCGCTGGATCCCATGGAGCGGGTGACTGAAAAATTGCTCCACTCCAAGACCGGGGCCATTCTGGCCCGGTATGTGTTCGGTGCGAACGACGAGGCTTACGACGCCATCTTCTACCATACCACTGCCCGGGCCAACATGAGTCTTGCGGAAAAGATTCTCTACATGGCGGACTATATCGAACCGAACCGGGATTTTGACGAGGTGGGGGAGATGCGGAAACTGGCTTACGAGGATCTGGACGCTGCGGTGGCGCTGGGCGCGAAGATCTCCATCGACGAAATGGTGGAGAAGGGACGGAGTGTGCACCACAACACGACGGAGGCTTACGAATTTTATCGGAAAGGAACGCATCTATGACCGAACAGCCCAAGCAGAACGGCCGGGGCGGTTCCCGCCTGGACAGATCCAGGCAGGTTGGCTTCGACAACAGAAAGAAGAAAAAGAAAGAAAAGATCATCATGGTGGTCATGATCGTACTGGCGGTCATCATGGTGCTGATCGCGGCAGCTGCGGTGCTGTACAGCCGCTGGGTGCGCAAACCCACTCTGCCCTCCGCTGATGACGAACCATCCATATCCGCTGATGCACCTACTGCTGATCCAAGCGTGAGCGGTGACGATCTGGATTTGGACTCCGTCCAGCCCAAGGTGGGCGGGACGCGGAAAAGTAAGGACTACTACACCATTCTGGTTTTTGGTGCGGACGAGACCTCCGGCCTGACGGACAGCATCATGCTGGTGTCCTACGATGTGACAAACCAGAAGGCCACAGTCATGTCCATTCCCCGGGACACGCTGGTGAATGTCCGCTCCAGCTACAAGAGCATCAACGGCGTCTACAAGCTCAACGGCCGGGGCGAAAAAGGCATCAAGGCCCTGAAAAACGAGGTGTCCGACCTGGTGGGCTTCACTCCGGACTACTACGTGATGATTGACTGGTCCATCGTGGGCAAGATGGTGGACGCCATCGGCGGCGTTTACTTTGATGTTCCTTGGGACATGTGGTACAGCGACCCTTATCAGGACCTCTACATCGACCTGAAGGAGGGCTATCAGCTCCTGGATGGTGACAAGGCCATGCAGCTGGTGCGCTGGCGGAAGAACATGGACCCCAAGACATATAAGATTTTGTCCGACCACAGTTCCGGCGACGTAGGCCGCCTAAAGATTCAGCAGGGCTTCCTGAAGGCGGTGCTCAAGCAGACTCTTCAGCTCAAGAACGTTACCAAGATCAGCCAGCTGGCTCAGCTTTTCGGCGAAAATGTCACCAGCGATCTGTCCATCGAGAATCTGTTCTGGTTCGGTTCGCAGGCCATTTTGGGCGGCCTGAACGCCGACAATGTGACCTTCACTACCATGCCCTACTACAATGGCGGGTACGGCGAGTACACCGCCAAAGTGTACCCGAACCGGAAAGATTTGCTCACCCTCATCAATGAGTCTCTCAACCCCTTTGTAGAAGAGGTGACGATAAAGGAACTGGATCTCATAAGCGTCAATAAAAACGGCACTCTGTCCGCTTCCAGCGGCAAGCTGGCCGATTCCTCTGCCGCCATTCCCAAATCCAGCGAAAGCTCCGGCGGGTCGTCGGACAAGGACGACGATCCGGTGGACAGCCAGGAGCCGGACGAGAGCGGTGCGCCCTCTGAGAGCGACGACCCCATCATCAGCTCCGATCCTGCTGTCAGCCTTGATCCATCGGCCAGCGGTGATCCTGCCGTGAATCCGGGCACGGCGGAAAGTCAAGCGCCGACGGAAAGTCAGGAGCCGACCTCCAGCGGCGACCCTGCGGAGACCGGAACGCCGGAGCCAACCCCTGACCCCATTGAGACTATGCCGGACTGGCTTCAGCCCGACACCGGGACGGAAACGCCCTGATATGTGAAAGGAGATCTGCAATCTATGACAGAAAAAGAGATGGTCGGCGTTGCCGTCAAGGCTCTCGATAGCCGGAGGGGCCGAGACATCAAGGTGCTTTACACCGGAGATCAGACGACTTTGGCCGATTACTTCGTCATCTGCAACGGCACCTCCAACACCCAGGTAAGGGCGCTGGCTGACGCGGTGGAGGAGGCCATGACCCAGAACGGCGAGGAGCCCCACCATGTAGAAGGCCACCGGGGCGGGCAGTGGACGTTGCTGGACTACTCCAGCGTGGTTGTTCACGTGTTTACAGAAGAAGCTAGGGAGTTCTACAATCTGGAGCGGCTTTGGTCAGACGCTGCTCCGGTGGACGTGTCCCAGTATCTGACCCGCGACTGAACCACCGCCGCCCGGAGCCGGAAGGCCGACTGGGCGGCGTTTTTTTAAAAGTAAGGGCTTACCCGTTGCGGCATCTGGGCAGAGTGTGATATAATATACATAATATGCCTATACCATGCGTGTCGGGGGGCGGAAAGGCTCTGAAAAACAACGCCCTGGCAGGATTAGCAAAAATGAACCGAAAGAAAGAGGTTGCAGTTATATGGAAGAAAATCAGGCAAAAAAGGTCATGCTTTCCGGCATTCAGCCCAGCGGGGATCTGACCCTCGGCTCCTATCTCGGGGCCATCAAGAACTGGGCGGAGCGAGCCGAGGAGTTCGATAACTACTATTTCATGGCGGATATGCACTCCATCACTGCCCGGCAAGATCCCGCCAGCCTGCGCCGCCGCACACTGGAGCAGCTGGCCCAGTACATCGCCTGCGGTCTTGACCCGGAGAAGAACACCCTGTTCATCCAGTCTCACGTGCCCCAGCACGCCCAGCTGGGCTGGGTGCTCAACTGCTACACCATGTTCGGTGAGCTGTCCCGCATGACGCAGTTCAAGGACAAGTCCGCCAAAAACAGTGAAAACATCAACGGCGGCCTGTTCACCTATCCCGCCCTCATGGCGGCGGACATCCTGCTGTACCAGCCGGACTACGTCCCTGTGGGCGAGGACCAGAAGCAGCACGTGGAGCTGACCCGCAATATCGTCCAGCGCTTCAACGGCCTGTACGGCGATGTGTTTAAGATGCCTGAGTCCTATATTCCCAAGGTTGGCGCGCGGATCATGAGCCTCAGCGACCCCACCTCCAAGATGTCTAAGTCCGACAAGGATCCCAACGGCTCCATCTATCTGATGGAAAAACCGGAGGACATCCTGCGCAAGTTCAAGCGCGCCGTCACCGACAGCGACACGGAGCGCTGCGTCCGGTACGACCCGGAGAAAAAGCCCGGCGTGTCCAACCTGATGACCATCTACGCCGCCGTCACCGGCAAAAGCTTTGACGACATCGAGCGGGAGTTCGACGGGCAGGGCTACGGCGCTTTCAAGCCCGCCGTTGGCGACGCAGTGGTGGAAACTCTCCGGCCCATCCGGGAGGAGGCAACCCGTATTCTCATGGACAAGGCATATCTGGAGTCCGTCTACCGTGCCGGCGCGTCGAAAGCGTCCTATGTTGCCAACAAGACCCTGCGCAAGGTCTACAAAAAGGTGGGCTTTGTGGCCCTGTAACCCCGATAAAAGGAGCTGCGTATTTCATGTCGCAAGCAATGCTCGCCGTGGAGCGAGTTGAAGTCATGGGCGTGGGCCGTTCCGTACTGGCTCTGCCTACAATCGGTTATGTGCTGCTGGCGCTGATTCTGGCGGCGGTCATTGCCTTTGCCACCACGCCGCTGGTGAAGATGCTGTCCGTCAAGGTTGGGGCCATCGACGTGCCCCGGGACAACCGCCGGATGCACGACCACCCAATCCCCAGAATGGGTGGCCTGGCTATTTTCTTTGGATTTATCATAAGTATTCTGCTGCTCCTGCCGCTGGACGGGCAGAAGCAGGGGATGCTGTTGGGTGCAGTCATCATCGTCATTCTCGGCATTTTCGATGATATTTATGCCCTGTCCGCCAAGCTGAAGTTCGTGGTGCAGATTGCGGCGGCGCTGGTGGCGGTGTGTTCGGGCAACGTGATCTGGGTGCTGTCCAACCCCAATATTTTCAGCGATAACCCCGTGTGGCAGCTGGGCTGGCTGAGCTATCCTGTGACCATTCTGTGGATTGTGGCCATCACCAACGCCGTCAACCTCATCGATGGCCTGGATGGCCTGGCCTGCGGCGTGTCCACCATCAGTTCGGTGACTATGTTGGTCATCGCCCTGCTTGTCAGCGAGGGGGATGTGGCCGTTATGATGGCGGCGCTGGCCGGTGCTTGCATCGGCTTCCTGCCCTATAACCTGAACCCCGCCAAGATCTTCATGGGCGATACCGGCGCGACGTTTCTGGGCTTTATTCTGGCCACGGTGTCAGTGCAGGGTATGTTCAAACTGCCAACCATTATCTCCTTTGTGGTTCCGTTCCTGATGCTGGGTCTGCCCATTTTCGACGTGACCTTCGCCGTTGTCCGCCGGGTATCCCACGGACAGAACCCCATGAGTCCCGACCGGAATCATATCCACCATCGGCTCATTGACATGGGCTTTTCCCAGAAGCAGGCGGTGGGCATTCTCTATGTGGTGTCTGCCATTCTGGGCCTGTCCGCCGTGGTGCTCACTGCCAGCAACGCGCTCAAGGCTATGATCTTTCTTGTGGCCACGGCACTGGCCGGACTTGTGGCGGCCCGGGTCTTCCTGAACGGGAACACCGGGAAGAAGCGGCCGGAAGAAACGAAACAAAAGCCGGAAAAGTCGCCTGAGCCGGGTGAAAATGCTCAGGTTCCGGAGACGCCTGAGGACAGGGAGGACGGGGAGCATGAATAGAATCAAGGTTATGACCATTTTCGGCACTCGGCCCGAGGCCATTAAGATGGCCCCGCTGGTGCAAGAGCTGGAGCGCCGCCCGGAGATCGAGAGCTGGTGCTGCGTCACCGCACAGCATCGGCAGATGCTGGACTCCGTGCTGGAAATTTTTAAGATTAAACCCCAGTTCGATCTGGACATCATGGAGCCGCGGCAGACTCTCTCGACTATCACTACGAAGTGTCTGCTGGGCATGGAAACGGTGTTTGAGCAGATAAAGCCCGATCTGGTGCTGGTTCATGGGGACACGTCCACAACTTTTGCCGGGGCACTGGCTGCCTTTTACCATCAGGTAGCGGTAGGCCACGTGGAGGCCGGACTGCGGACGTGGGACAAGTACTCCCCCTTCCCGGAGGAGATGAACCGCACACTGGTGGGTCGACTGGCCGACCTGCACTTCTGCCCCACTGAGGCCAACCGCAGGAATCTGGCGGTGGAGGGTATCGAAAAGGGTGTGTTCATCACGGGCAATACCGTTATTGATGCTCTTCAGACGACTGTGCGGCCGGATTACACCTTCTCTACGCAGGCTCTCAACAAGCTGGATTACGAGCATAAAAAGGTGATTGTCGTCACCTGCCACCGGCGG
>CAYNEH010000066.1:0-2769 GCA_964396195.1 uncultured Oscillospiraceae bacterium | reverse complement strand
CGGGAGAACTATGGTCAGCCCATGGAAAACATAATGTCCGCGTTGAAACGGCTGGCACTGGAATTCAGGGACGAGGCGGAGCTTGTCTACCCGGTTCACCTGTCCCCGGTGGTGCAGGAGTGTGCCCACCGGCATCTGGACGGGGTGGAGAACGTACACCTCATCGAGCCGCTGGTGGCCGACGAGATGCACAATCTCATGGCCCGCTGCTACCTGGTGATGACCGACTCCGGCGGGCTTCAGGAGGAAGCCCCTGCACTGGGCAAGCCGGTGCTTGTTCTCCGGCGGGAGACGGAGCGGCCCGAGGCGGTGGCCGCCGGAACGGTGAAGATTGCCGGGACGGAGGAGAACGCCATCCTCGCCATGGCGGAAGAACTGCTCCGGGACCGGGCGGCCTATGATACCATGGCTCACGCCGTCAACCCTTACGGGGACGGCCACGCCTGCCGACGTATCGCGGATGCCATTTTGTATCATTTCGGTCTGCGTCAGCAGCCGCCGGAGCCATTCGGGGGATAAGAACACACAGACCCGGGAAGGGGGGAGCGGGAGTTGGACGAAAAAAAACGTACGCTGCTGGCGGTGGCTATTTCCTGCATTATCCTGCTGGCGGTAGGATACAGCTTCGGCCTGAACTTTTTCCGTTCCACTCCGGAGATTGTGGTGGCCGATACCGGCAGCTCCCCCAGCGTGTCCACCGAGCCGGATGCCTCTGAAAACGGGGGCGGAATCCCGGTGGAGGTCACCCGGGAGACGGTGCGAAATATCGTTGCGGGCATGGAACGCTACCACAGCTACAGTCGCTCCCTCAGCATCTGCTATTACTGGGAGAACGGTTCCGGCGCGGTGACGGCACAGGTCATGGCCGACGGCGGCTGGACCCGGTGCGATGTCACGTTGGCCAGCGGCCTTGCGGAGCACTCCATTCTGGGTGACGGCCATCTGTGGTACTGGTACGATGACGAGGATGGCTACCTCCGCGTCCCGGCAGAAGAGGGGCAGGCCGATCTGATCCAATATATCCCCAACTATGAGACAGTACTGGAGCTGGACGACGGCGGCATTCTGGATGCCGGATATGAGGAAAAGAACGGTGAGGCCTGCATTTACGTGGAGGCCCGGGGCCAATTGGAGCATTATGTAGAGCGCTACTGGGTGTCAGTGACCAGCGGTCTTCTGTGGGCGGCGGAGACGGAGAAAAACGGCGTACTGGTGTACTCCATGTCCTCCGGCGGCGTGGTCAGTCCTCTCACCGAGGAAACAGCCTTCGTTCTGCCGGACGGCGGTATTCTTCACACGCCGCAGGGCTGATCGTCACCCCCGAGACCCAGCAGGAGCGCGAATTCCAGTGTGATGGCCAGTTCCAGATTGTCCCATTTTAGAAAGAGAAACAGAATGATGAGCACCAGCAGGATGTTCCCAATGTCCATCTCCCATAGACGGATTCCTCCTGTCCGGCTTGCTCCAATATATGCAGGGGATGAGGCTGGTGACTGTATGAAATTGTTATTGCTGTCCGATTCGCACGGGCGTCTGGTAAATCTTCTGGACGCCGTGGATCGGGAGACACCGGACGCGGTGTTCCATTTGGGTGACCTATGCGAAGACGCGGAGGATCTGGCGGCGGCGTATCCGGAGCTTCCGGTAACCATGGTGGCCGGAAACTGTGACGGCTGGGGCGTTTCCGCCCCCGGCGAGATAGAGGTCACAGTGGAGGGTGTGCGGCTTTTCCTCACTCACGGCCATCTCTACCGGGTCAAGCAGGGGCTGGAGCTGCTGCGGAATGAGAGCCTCGCCCGGGGCGCAGACGTGGTGTGCTATGGCCACACCCATGTGTCAAAGGTGGAGAAGAACCTCGACGGGTCGTGGCTCGTCAACCCGGGTACGGTCGGAGGGATCGGAAACCGGGCCACCTACGGAGTGGTCATTATAGAGCACGGGCAGAAGTCCGTGGAGATTAAGGAGCTGTGAGCAAAATGTTGCTGGCAATCGATGTAGGCAATACCAATATGGAGTTCGGTGTGTACGATGGGGACAACCTGCTGGGCTCCTTCCGTATGATGACAAAGAACAACGCCACCTCGGACGAGATCGGCCTGTTAGCCTGTCAGTATTTCGAGCGCTTCGGCATCGACCGGACAGCTATCGAGGCGGTGATGATAGCCTCGGTGGTGCCGCAGGTCATGTATACCCTCAGCGCCGCCATGGCGAAGTATCTGGGCCTGACACCCATCGTGGTGGACGTGGACATCCCATCTGGGCTAAGCTATGGCCCGCTGGTGACGGACGAGCGGCTGGGTGCCGATCGGGCGGTAGCTTGCGTGGCGGCCATGAAGAAGTACGGACGGCCTCTCATCGTGCTGGATTTCGGCACCGCCACGACCGTGGACGCGGTGAGCGCCGACGGCGTTTACATGGGCGGTTGTATCTCCGCCGGGCTGCGGGTGACTATGGACGCACTGGCGTCCAACGCTGCCATGCTGCCCAATGTGGAGCTGAATAAGCCGGAAAAGGTGTTGAACTTTACTGCTGTGGGCCACATTCAGGCGGGGGTCGTTGGCGGCTACGTGGGCGCCATGGAGTATCTGATCCGGCAGGCTAAGAAAGAACTGGGCTGTCCGGACGTCAAGGTAGTTGCCACCGGCGGCCTTGCCCGACTTATCACGAAGCACACTGACCTCATCGATATTGTGGACGGCGAGTTGATTCTTGATGGTCTGCGGATGATCTGGGAGGATTTCCGGAAGTAACACGGTATATCAAAAATCC
>CAYNEH010000065.1:0-8956 GCA_964396195.1 uncultured Oscillospiraceae bacterium | reverse complement strand
GCATTGCAGAAAATGTCCGCCCCGCTGGCCAAGGTGCTGCGAAACGGCGCGGTCATCCGGCTGGAGACCGACAAGCTGGTGCCCGGCGACATCATCGTGCTGGAGGCCGGCGACCTCGTCCCCGCCGACGCCCGCATCCTCGAGTGCGCCAACCTGAAGGCGGATGAATCCGCCATGACCGGCGAGTCCGTCCCCGTCAGCAAGCAGGCCATCGACTCCCTGCCGGAGGAGACGGCGCTGGGTGACCGGAAGAACATGGTCATCTCGTCCACCGTCATCACCAACGGCCGGGCCACCTGCGTGGTCACCGCCACAGGCATGGACACCGAGGTGGGCCAGATTGCCCGGATGCTCACCGATGCGGATGACACCACCACCCCCCTCCAGCGGAAAATGGGTGAGATCTCCAAGACTCTGTCCTTCATCTGCCTTGCGGTGTGCGCCGTCATGTTCGGCGTTGGCCTGATTCACGGGAAGGGCCTGCTGGAGATGTTCATGACCGCCGTGTCCCTCGCCGTGGCCGCCATCCCCGAGGGTCTGCCCGCCATCGTCACCATCGTGCTGGCGCTGGGCGTCCAGCGGATGGTCAAGCGCAACGCCATCGTGAAAAAGCTTCCCGCTGTGGAGACGCTGGGCTGCGCCGGGGTCATCTGCTCCGACAAGACCGGCACCCTCACCCAGAACCGCATGACCGTGGTAGATGTGTGGAGCTGCGGCGGCGCCCACCGGAAGGAAGCCCTTCTCATCGGCACCATGTGCAACGACACCGTGCTGACCTACGACGAGGACGGCTCCCCCAAGACCGCCGGCGACCCCACCGAGACTGCCTTCGTCACCGCCGCCCTCAAGGAGGACGGCATGGACAAGAACCTGCTGGAAAAGGAAATGCCCCGGGCGGCGGAGCTGCCCTTTGACTCCGAGCGCAAGCTCATGAGCACCATCCACCCCCTCAACGGCAAATACCGCGTCATGGTCAAGGGCGCGCCCGATGTGCTCCTTGCCCGCTGCACCTCAATTCTGGACAACAGCGTCACCGCCCTCACCCCCGCGCTGGCCAAGCAGGTGGAGGACGCCAACGCCGCCATGGCGGAAAATGCTCTGCGCGTGCTGGGCTGCGCCTATAAGGACATCGACGCCATTCCCCAGGGCGAGCTCACCAGCGAGGAACTGGAAAACGGCCTGACCTTCGTGGGCCTTGTGGGCATGATCGACCCGCCCCGGATGGAGGTCAAGCAGGCAGTGGCCGAGTGTTACGGCGCCGGCATCCGCCCGGTGATGATCACCGGCGACCACAAGCTCACCGCCGTGGCCATCGCAAAAGAGCTGGACATCTTCCGCCCCGGCGACCTTGCCATCACCGGCGAGGATCTGGACGCCATGTCCCAGGAAATGCTGGAGCAGGAAGTGGAGAAATTCGCCGTCTACGCCCGTGTCTCCCCCGAGCATAAGATGCGCATCGTCAAGGCGTGGCAGAAGCGGGGTCAGGTGGTTGCCATGACCGGTGACGGCGTCAACGACGCCCCCGCCCTCAAGGTTGCCGACATCGGCTGCGCCATGGGCATCACCGGCACCGACGTGGCCAAGGGCGCGGCGGACATGATTCTCACCGACGACAACTTCGCCACCATCGTCCACGCGGTGGAGCAGGGCCGGGGCATCTACTCCAACATCAAGAAGGCCATCCACTACCTGCTCTCCTGCAACATCGGCGAGATCATCACCCTGTTCCTCGCCACGGTGTTCAACTTCCATCAGGACCCGCTGGTCCCCGTGCAGCTGCTGTGGCTGAATCTGGTCACCGACTCGCTGCCCGCGCTGGCTCTCGGCATGGAGCCGGTGGAGGAGGGTGTCATGCGGGAAAAGCCCCGCGCCGCCAACGAGTCCCTGTTCAATAAAAAGTTCTCCATCCGCCTTGCGTGGCAGGGCATCATGGTGGGTCTTGTGACGCTGACCGCCTACTACCTCGGCGAGTACATCCTCAGCGACCCCAATCTGGCCGACGCCACCGCCAACACCATGGCCTTCGCCACCCTGACCATGTGCCAGCTGTTCCACGCCTTCGATGTGCGCAGTGAGGATCAGTCCATCCTCCACATCGGCGTGCTGTCCAACCCGGCCATGAACAAGGCCTTCGTGGTGGGCATGATCATGCAGCTGGCGGTGCTGCTCATCCCGCCGCTGATGAGCGTATTCAATGTCTGCGCCCTCACCGCGCCCGAGTGGGGTGTGGTCATGGGCCTGTCCATTCTGCCCCTCATCGTGTGCGAGATTGAAAAGGCCATCCGCCGCGCCATCCGCAAGTAATTTGCCGCGGTTCAGGATCATTTCGCCGCAGCAGCGGCGAAATGAATATGACTCCAAATGTCCCCCGGTCATGCCGGGGGACATTTTCCGTCTTTTGGCAGCTTCCCGGCAAATGGCGGTTGCAAGGGCTCCGCCCTTGCTTTATAATGGGGACTGCTGAAAATATGCGGCACTGCGTTCCGTGCCGCCGCCCATCATCGAGAAAGGAGGCCCCGCCATGCTGTTTTCCAGCTCCGTGTTCCTGTTCGCATTCCTGCCTGCGGTGCTGCTGGTGTACTATCTGCCCCTGCGGCGGTGGCGGCTGGGGCAGAATCTCTTCCTGCTGCTGGCCTCCCTGTTTTTCTACGGCTGGGGCGCGGGCCGCGCCCTGCTGCTCATGGTGGTCTCCATTCTGATGAACCACCTGCTGGGCCTCTGGGCGGGCCGATCCCGGGCACGGGGCCGCAGCGTCCGCCCGGCGGTGACGCTGGCGGTGATCTGCAACCTCTCCCTGCTGTTCGTGTTCAAATATCTTGGCTTTACCGTGTCTGTGCTGCAGGGGCTTGGCATCCCCCTGCCCACGGTAAACATCACTCTGCCCATCGGCATCTCCTTCTTCACCTTTCAGGCCATGAGCTATGTCTTCGACGTGGCCCGGGGAGATGCGGAGGTACAGAAAAACCCGCTGTATACCGGGCTGTATGTCTCCCTCTTCCCCCAGCTGGTGGCCGGGCCTATCGTCAAGTACCAGACGGTGGCCCATGAGCTGCTCCACCGGAAGGAAAACTGGGCGGACTTCTCCGAGGGCGTCCACCGGTTCCTCATCGGCCTTTGCAAGAAGGTACTGCTGTCAAACCAGCTGGCCGCCGTGGCCGATGCGGCCTTTGCCGCCGACGCACCCACCGCCGCTTTCGCATGGCTGGGCTCGGTGTGCTATACCCTGCAGATCTACTACGACTTCTCCGGCTACTCCGACATGGCCATCGGCCTTGGCCGTATGTTCGGTTTCCACTTTGACGAGAATTTCCAATGGCCCTACATCTCCCGGAGCGTCTCCGAATTCTGGCGGCGGTGGCACATCTCCCTGTCCTCCTGGTTCCGGGACTACGTCTATATCCCGCTGGGGGGCAGCCGTGCGGGCACGGCGAAGCTGGCCCGGAACCTGCTGGCGGTATGGCTCCTCACCGGCATCTGGCACGGGGCAAACTGGACATTTCTGTGCTGGGGCCTGCTGTACTTCGTGCTGCTGGCACTGGAGAAGTTCCTCCATCTGGGCCGGAACTGGCCCCGCTCGCTCCAGCACCTCTACACCATGCTGGCCGTCAACTTCGCGTGGGTACTCTTCCGGGCGGACAGCCTGACCGCCGCCGGTCGGTATCTGGCCGCCATGTTCGGGGCAAACGGCGGATACGAGGCGCTGGCGGGCTTCTATTTCCGGGAAAATATCGTGTTTCTCGCCGCAGCCCTGCTCTTCGCCGCGCCCTTTGCCGGGTGGCTCCGGAAAAAGGCGGAGCGGAGCCGTCTGGCCCCGGTGTGGTCGGTGCTGTTGTCGCTGGCCCTCATCGCCCTGTTTGCCGCGTCGGCATCCTACCTGGTGAAGCAGACCTACAACCCCTTTATTTACTTTCAGTTCTGAGGAGGCGTCCCCATGAAGCATACCAACACCATCACCGCCGTGCTGTTTCTGGCCGTTCTGGCGGGGATGCTGGCCCTCACCTGTCTCGGTCTGCCGGAGGTAAAGGCCCAGCTGGCCGCCGGGTGGGCCGGGCAGACGGAGGATGCAGACCGCTCTCTCGCCGCCAAGGCAGGCTACGCGGCCGAACATATGGAGACAGCCCTCAACGACGCACTGGATCGCTCCCACCTGTTTATCCAGCTCTACGGCGGCATCCAGCGGCTCACCGGCCGCAGAACGGTGGCCGATGTGTCGTCAGACACCACGGTGACGAAACTCCGGGACGGGGCGCTGACCTTCTGCGGGCTGGACAATCAATATATCGCCCCCACGGAGCAGGCGGAAAACACCGCCGCCTTTGCGCAGACGCTGGCGGCTCGGGGCATTCCATTTCTGGCTGTGGCCGCCCCCCAGAAGCTGCGGACAGATGAGAACCTGCTGCCCTCCGGCCTGAAGGAATACGGCAACGAGACAGCAAGCGCCTATCTTGCCGCCGTCGATGCCGCCGGGGTGGATACTTTCGACCTCCGCCCGGCCTTTGCGGAAAGCGGGCGCTGGAACGAGCTGTTTTTCCGCACCGACCACCACTGGAAGCCGGAGGGAGCCTTTTTTGCCTACCAGACGCTGGCGGACGAGCTGAACCGGCGGTACGGCTTCGCCACCGACGAAACTTACACCGACCTGAACAGCTATGACCTCGCGGTGTACGAGGATTGGTTCCTGGGCAGTCAGGGCAAGCGGGTGGGTTCCCTCTATGCCGGAACCGACGATTTTACCGTGTTTTCCCCGAAATTCGACACGAAATTCACCTACTCCATCCCCTCTCAGGACACCGTCCGTACCGGGGATTTCAACGAAGCTCTGTGCTTTGAAGAGCGCCTGACCGAAAAGGACTGGTTTGGCGGCAACCCCTACACCTACTACTCCGGCGGGGACTACGGCATTTCCGTCATGACCAACGAAAATAACCCGGACGGTCCGCGGATCGTCCTCATCCGGGACTCCTTCTCCTGCGCGCTGGCTCCCTTTCTGGCCCTGTCCTGCGGGGAGCTTATCACCGTGGACCTGCGGTATTATGACGGTGACCTCCTCACGGAGCTTTCCGATCTCCAACCCGATCTGGTGATGCTGCTGTATACCGCGGGCAGCTTCGCCCTGCCCGACATGTTCCGATTTGCCGCCTGAACGATGCACCGCCGCGTTTTGTATGCAGCGGTGCATCGCTTTTTCATCTGGTTATGTTTCGAAACCCTTTTCACCGTGAAAATTCAACGTGCGAAAGTTAGTTAACATGCTAAATTCTTTCTGTTCCCTGTTGATTTTTTTGATACCCGGGTATATAATTTTTCCGATGCTTCGATCCCTTGTGATTTTACTTTTTGGAGGTATTGCATTATGAAAGAACTGTACGTCGTAAACTGCTGCCGTACGGCAGTGGGCGCATTCCAGGGCTCTTTGTCCAACACCCCCGCAGCTGAGCTGGGCGCCACGGTGGTGAAGGCCGTGCTGGAGCGCGCGAACATGAAGCCCGAGATGGTGGACGAGCTGATGTTCGGCTGCATCCTCACCGCCGCCCAGGGCCAGAACGTGGCCCGTCAGGTTGGCATCAAGGCCGGCCTGCCCTACTCCGTCCCCGCCTACACCGTGGGCATGGTGTGCGGCTCCGGCATGAAGTCCGTCATCGAGGCCGGCCGCGCCATTCTGGCCGGTGACGCCGATGTCGTCGTCTGCGGCGGCACCGAGAACATGACCATGGCCCCCTACGCGGTGCCCTCCGCCCGCGGCGGCGCCCGTATGTTCAACACTACCATGATCGACACCATGGTCAATGACGGTCTGTGGGACGCCTACAACAACTACCACATGGGCACCACCGCCGAGAACATCTGCGACATCTGGGGTATCACCCGCGAGGAGCTGGATGAGTTCGCCGTGTCCTCCCAGAACAAGACCGAGGCCGCCCAGAAGGCCGGCAAGTTCGAGGACGAGATCGTCCCCGTCATGGTCAAGAAGAAGAAGGAAATGGTGGAGTTCAAGGTGGACGAGTTCCCCAAGGCCGGTGTCACCATGGAGTCCGTGGGCAAGCTGAAGGGCGCCTTCCCTGTCGGCCCCGAGACCATCCACGACGAGGTCATCCACACCTTTGAGCTCACCGGCGTGAAGGGCGAGCACACCAAGAAGCACGTCAAGCGCGTCACCGCCGCCAACGCCTCCGGCATCAACGACGGCGCTGCCGCCATCATCCTCGCCTCCGGCGAAGCCGTCACCAAGTACGGCCTGAAGCCCATGGCCAAGCTGGTCAGCTGGGGTCAGGGCGGCGTGGATCCGAAGGTCATGGGCGTCGGCCCCGTGCCCGCTACCCGTCAGGCTCTGAAGAAGGCCGGTCTCACCGTGGACGATCTGGACCTGATCGAGGCCAACGAGGCCTTTGCCGCTCAGTCCATCGCCGTGGCCCGTGAGCTGAACTTCGACATGAACAAGGTCAACGTCAACGGCGGCGCCATCTCCATCGGCCACCCCGTGGGCGCTTCCGGTGCCCGTATCATCGTCACCCTGCTCCACGAGATGAAGAAGCGTCCCGACGCCAAGCGCGGCCTCGCCACTCTGTGCATCGGCGGCGGCATGGGCGTTGCGACTATCTTCGAAAAGTGCTGATTGACAAGGCATAATGCCCTGACTTCTGAAACGCACAATTCTAGTCCGTAAAACTCCCGCGGGGGGCAGGGCCCCTGCCCCCCGCGGGTCTAATCAAATTGCAGGAGGTTATAAAAATGCCTAAATTCGTATCCATCGAAGAGGCGGTCAAGCTGATCCCCGATGGCGCCACCGTGATGTTCGGCGGCTTCATGGGCTGCGGCAACGCCCACAAGTTTGTTGACGCCCTGTCCAAGAGCGGCGTGAAGGATCTGACCATGATCTGCAACGATGCTTCCATGCCCGGCGGCCCCATGGGCGAGGATTACTATGGCGTAGCCAAGCTGGTTCACAACCATCAGGTGAAGAAGCTCATTGCCACCCACGTCGGCCTGAACCCCGAGGTTGCCACCCAGTCCATGCAGGACGGCACCCTTGAGGTCATTCTTGTTCCCCAGGGCTCCCTGGCCGAGATGATCCGCGCCGACGGCGCCGGTCTCGGCGGTGTGCTGACTCCCACCGGCGTCGGCACCATCGTGGAGGACAACCCCCTCTGCCTTGGCAAGCAGACCATCAACGGCCGCGACTACCTGCTGATGGCCCCCGTCCATGCCGACTTCGCCGTCATCGCCGGCGCCAAGATCGACAAGAACGGCAACGTCTGGTACAAGGGCACCACCAGCAACTTCAACATCGTCATGGCCACCGCCGCTGACACCGTCATCGCCGAGGCTGAGGAGATCGTGGAGCTGGGCGGCATCGCCCCCGAGGATGTCCGCACCTCCGGCGTGTTTGTGGACTATGTTGTCGAGGGAGGTAAGTACTAATGGAAAAATCTGAGATCAAAGGCTTTATCGCCAAGCGTGTCGCCAAGGAACTGAAGGACGGCGACGTGGTCAACCTGGGTATCGGCCTGCCCACTCTGGTCCCCAACTACCTGCCCGAGGGCATTCATGTGACCCTCCAGGCTGAGAACGGCACCATCGGTTCCGCCTCCGCCGGTGCGAACCCCGACCCCATCCACGACGTGGACGCCGGCGGCTCCCCCTCCGGCATCGTCCCCGGCGGCAGCTTCATTGACTCCTCCGTTTCCTTCGGCCTGATCCGCGGCGGCCACGTGGACGCCACCGTTCTGGGCGGTCTGGAAGTTGACGAGGAAGGCTCCCTGTCCAACTGGATCATCCCCGGCAAGAAGATGCCCGGCATGGGCGGCGCTATGGACCTGCTGGTCGGCGCCAAGAACGTCATCGTCGCCATGGAGCACACCGCCAAGGGCAACCCCAAGATCCTGAAGAAGTGCAAGCTGCCCTACACCGCCGTCAAGTGCATCACCAAGATCATCACCGAGATGGGCGTGATGGAAGTCACCGATAAGGGCCTTGTCCTCACTGAGTACAACCCCGAGTTCACCGTCGAGCAGATTCAGGCCGCCACCGAGGCCACCCTGATCATCAGCCCCGACCTGAAGAGCATGGTGTAATTTCCGCCCTTTGCGGACATAACAATGCAGAAAAATCCCCGGACGCAAGTCCGGGGATTTTTTTAATCTGTCTTCGTCTCAACGGAACCGAAGTTTATGGCGTTCCGGTCGGTGGCGACCTCCTGCACGAACACCGTCTCGCCGCCCTTATTGTCGGTGACGGTGAGGGTAAACTGTGCCAGTTTGCCGTTCTTCAGGCTCATGGAGTAGCTCTTGCCCGTGCCGAACAGCCAGCTGTCGCTGTCCGTCTGCTCCAGCAGCGTCAGCGTCTCCCGGAACTTCTCCTCGCCGTCGATGGTAACCGCCAGCTCCGCCTGCGTGGGCCGGAGCAGCTCCGGATAGGCGGAGCTTACGGTCACGCCGGGGTCGTTTTCCGCCACACTGGCGGACAGATCCAGCCCGTCGCTGATCTGGAACATGGCGGTCAGGCTGTCGGTCCGGAGAGCGAAGCTCTCCCGGTCAAAGCCGTACACCGGGGTCATGGACTCCTCCTGAAGAACGCCGTCCTCCCCCTGCCAGCGGAGCGTTGCGGGGGCGGTTTCAGGCCGCCAGACGGCCCTCGATGACGGTGAGCAGCTCCTCAGTGAGCAGCTTTTCCTGGCTGGTGAGACAGGTCACGTTCCGCCCCACCCGCACCACGAGGGCGGAGCATCCGGCATCATCCTCGCCGTACCACGCCTCGTCCGCCCAGTCGAGATCCACCGGCTCCATGGCCGTCACGCAGATGGCATCCCGGAAGCTGGACCGGCTGTGGTTCGCCGTCATGACCTCCTCCACCTTACTCAGGGCCAGCGCCCTTGCCATGCCCGTAAAGGGACAGCGGCAGGTCTCGCAGCCGACGAGATACTCGTCGATATAGTCATCCACCTGCCACCGCTCCCCCG